>NZ_RZSL01000170.1:0-10648 GCF_003997355.1 Mesorhizobium sp. M1E.F.Ca.ET.041.01.1.1
GTCCCTCGACCGGGCCTTGCGCCCCCCCGGAAAAAACAGGAGCGGTGTCGTGCCAGTAGGAGACCAGCTTCATTTGCATCCCGTCAGTTTCAAAGCCCGACCACGCCCGGAAGACCGGAAATGTCGGCGATCTCGACATAGCCGTAATAGGGGTTAGCCGGCTCGTGACCCCGATTGACCCAGACCTTGTTCTTGATCCCGAGATCATGCGCCGACATCAGGTCGTAGCGGAACGAGGACGAGCAGTGAAGAACATCCTCCGGACCACAGCCCAGCCTATCGAACATGTATTCGAAAGCCTTGAAGCGTGGCTTGTAGGCTTGAGCCTGTTCGGCCGTGTAGACGGCATGGAATGGCGCGCCGAGCTTCTCGACATTGGACATGATCTGCGCGTTCATGGCGTTGGAGAGGATGACCAGCGGAATTTCCTTGGCGACCTTGGTGAGGCCGGCTGGAACGTCGGCGTGCGGCCCCCAGGTCGGGACACGCTCATAGACCATTTTGGCGTCGTCGGAGCTGAAGGCGACGCCGTTGCGGTTGCAGGCGCGCTCGAGCGCGTTGTGAACGACATCGGCATAAGGTTTCCAGTCGCCCAATATCTCGTCCAGCCGGTACGCTGCGAAGTTCTTGATGAACTCCTGCATGCGCGGCTCATCGAGCCGGCTGCCATAGAGGTCACGCGCCGCCTCGGCCATCTGGAAATTGGTCAACGTGCCATAGCAGTCGAAGGTGATGTATTTGGGCCTGAAAGATGCCATATCCGTCGATCTCCGGTGGAAGCACATCCGTGTTGGGACGTTTTTCATCATAGACCGGCAGAAAGCGACCCACCTGACCGAAAAGCGCCTGCCGAAAGCAGAAAGTTCCGTATCCGCGGTTCCGTTTGGCACGCTGTAGCATCTTGAGCTTCGAAGGATGCCGCCAGAGGAGGCGCTAAACGCATCTAGTTCCATAGGCGCCAGCACAAGATGCGGCGCACCCCCTGCGCAACGGCGAATGATACCGTCGAAGTCGAGACCTTCAGACGATCTGCGGCGCACCAATGATCGAGACTTGGGGTCAGACTGAAAGGTGCGTCATGCAGCAAGGCGAGATCGAACTCCAGGACTTCGGGCCGGATCATATCGACGGTGCAGTCGCGCTATCTCGGCAGGAGAATTGGCCGCATCGCCCGCAGGATTGGCAGATGGCGCTGCAGCTTTCGAGCGGCGCGGTCGCCCTCGATGACCAGGGCCGGGTCACCGGAACCATACTGGTGACGCCCTATGGCGCCGATTGCGCAATGATCAACATGGTGATCGTCGACCGGAACGTGCGTGGCAAGGGGCTCGGGCGCCGCCTGATGGAACAGGCCTTCGCTCTTGCAGAGGATCGTCCGCTGCGGCTCGTCGCGACGGCAGACGGCATGCCGCTCTATCAGAAACTGGGCTTCGCGCCCTCGGGCAGGGTCCTGCAGCATCAGGGAAGCGTCGCCGAGCTTGGCGCGCCCGACGGCGTGGAAGCGGCAAGCGGCGATGATCTGCCGGAGATCAAGGCGCTGGACCGCGATGCCTATGGCGCCGACCGTGAAGCCCTGATCGATGCTCTGGCCGAGCGTGGCCAATTCGCCGTCATTCGCCACGACGGCGCCATCGAGGCTTATGCCGCGATCCGTCCGTTCGGACGCGGCGAGGTGATCGGTCCGGTCATCGCGAGCAGCGCAGAGGAAGCCAAAGCACTGATCCGCTTTTTCGCCGCATCGCGCCCCGGCGCCTTCCTGCGCGTCGACACGGACAGCAGGACAGGCATTGCCGACTGGCTCACGGAAATCGGCCTCGCCCCTGTCGGCGGCGGCGTGTCGATGGACCGACCCGCCAAGAAGGGCCCCGAACAGGCCAGGCCAAAAGTTTACGCCCTCGCCAACCAGGCGCTCGGATAATCCGGAGGACAACAATGCTCGCCAATTCCCTGGTCGAACTCGACCGCGCCCATCTCATCCATCCGGTCGCCTCTTATCGCGGCCACGAGGCGCTCGGCGTGCGCGTGCTGAAATCGGCGAAGGGCGCCACCGTGACCGATGCGTCCGGCCGGCAGCTTGTCGACGGTTTTGCCGGGCTTTGGTGCGTCAATGCCGGCTATGGCCACGACAGTATCGTCGAGGCGGCAGCCCGGCAGATGCGCGAGCTTCCCTACGCCACCGCCTATTTCGACCTCGGCTCGGAGCCGGCCATCCGGCTTGCCTCGGAACTGGCCGAGCGCGCGCCGGGGGACCTCAACCACGTCTATTTCACCCTCGGCGGATCGGACGCGGTCGACAGCACGATCCGCTTCGTCCGCTACTACTGGAACGCCAAAGGCAAGCCGCAGCGTGACCAGTTCATCTCGATCGAGCAGGGCTATCACGGATCATCGGTGGTCGGCGCCGGGCTGACGGCCCTCCCCGCCTTCCACGCCGGCTTCGGCATTCCATTCGAATGGCAGCACAAGATCCCGTCGCCCTATCCCTACCGCAACCCGGTCGGCGAAAACGGCGATGCGATCATTGCCGCGTCGCTCGCCGCGCTGAAGGCGAAGATCGAGGCGATCGGACCGGAACGGGTCGCCGCCTTCTACGCCGAGCCGATCCAGGGTTCGGGTGGCGTCATCGTGCCGCCGAAAGGCTGGATCAAGTCGATACGCGAGCTCTGCCGCGAATACGGCATCCTGTTCATCGCCGATGAGGTGATCACCGGCTTCGGCCGCACCGGGCCGCTGTTCGCCTGCACGGAGGAAGACATCGTTCCCGATTTCATGACGACAGCCAAAGGGCTGACCTCGGGATATGTGCCGATGGGCGCCGTGTTCATGGCCGACCACGTCTACCAGGTCATCGCCGACGGCGCAGGCAACGCGGCGGTCGGTCACGGCTATACCTATTCGGCCCATCCCGTCAGCGCCGCCGTCGCGCTCGAGGTGCTGAAGCTCTATGAAAACGGCCTTCTGGAAAACGGCATCAAGGCCGGCGCCCGCCTGATGGCCGGATTGGCCGGGCTGAGCGACCATCCTCTGGTCGGCGATGTGCGCGGCCGCGGCATGCTTGCAGCGGTCGAGCTGGTGACCGACAAGCAGATGAAGACGCCGCTTCCCGTCTCGGCGATGCCGGCACGGCGGGTCTTCGACCGGGCGTGGGACAACGGCCTGATCATCCGCGCCTTCGCGCATGGCGTTCTGGGCTACGCACCGCCGCTCTGCTGCACCGACAGCGATATAGATGCGATCATCGAGCGCACGCGCCGAACGCTCGACCAGACGCTGGACGATCCGGATGTCCGCAGGGCGCTTGCATGAACAGCGGCGGATTTTTCGCATCTCGAAATATCGCTTCGGCAGGCGATTTCGCAATTTTGTGCCGCAGCCCCGCGCCTTTTCGGCGAATCCAGCGCGGGGGAAGTGCCAGACTGCTTTTAAAGACAAGGCCAGAAAGCCCGAATTTCTAGGGTTTTGAAAAAGGCCGACGCCCCGGACAGCACGGAATTTTGTTCTGTTCAGCATGATGCAATTCGGTCGCGCGCAGAGGAGAGCCAGATTTGGCCAGGGGCTTTAGCGAATTCAAATACATGACCTTCGATGTGGTCGGCACGCTGATCGACTTCGAAGGGGGCATCACGAGCTGCCTGGCCGGCATCGCCGCCGAAGCTGGTGTCTCCTTCGACGGCGAGGAGGCGTTGGCCCTTTACCGGCAGGCTCGCTACATGCCCGATGCGGGCCTGTTCCCTGACGATCTGGCGCGTGTCTACATGGTCATCGCGCCGCGGCTCGGCCTGCCGGCCGAGGAGAAATACGGAGCCCGCCTGCGGGATTCCGCCAGCACCTGGCAAGGCTTCTCCGACAGCGCGGCGGCCTTGGCCGACCTTGCGAAAGCCCACAGGCTGATTGCCATGACCAATGCCCGGCGCTGGGCGCTCGACCATTTCGAGAAGCAACTCGGATCGCCTTTTTTCGCCACCTTCACGGCCGACGATACCGGCACGGAGAAACCGGACCCGGCCTTCTTCCAGAAGGTCTTCGATTTCGTGGCCTGCCGCGGCGACGACAAGGACGACATCCTGCATGTCGCGCAAAGCCAGTATCACGACATCGGCATATCCCGGGCGCTCGGCATGACCAACTGCTGGATCGAGCGCCGGCACGCCCAGAAAGGCTACGGCGGCACGATCGAGCCCGAGCGCTTCACCGAGCCGGACTACCACTTCACCTCAATGGCCGGCTTCGCATCGGCCGTGCGGGAAAGTCTGAAGGAACGAAGCTGAGCCCAAGCCCGGAAAGCGCGCGATAAGACGAGCATCCGGCGAAACCATCAGAAAGGGGAATGACATGACCGACAAGATCACGAACTGGACCAGCGCAGACGATGCCATGGTCGAAAACGCCATTCGACGGGGCGCCAGCCGCCGCGAACTCCTCAAGATGCTGCTGGCCGGCGGCGCCGCGGTTGCCGCGGGCAGCGTGGTGCTTGGCCGTGCCACGCAAGCCGTCGCTGCCACACCAGTTTCCGGCGGAAATTTCAAGGCGGCCGGCTGGTCGTCCTCGACCGCCGACACGCTCGATCCGGCAAAGGCGTCGCTCTCGACCGACTATGTCCGCTGCTGCTCGCTCTACAACCGCCTCACCTTCCTCGACAAGGACGGCAAGACGCAGATGGAGCTGGCCGAAAGCTTCGACAGCAAGGACGCCAAGACCTGGACCGTGAAGCTGCGCAAAGGCGTCACCTTCCACGACGGCAAGGACCTCACCGCCGACGACGTCGTCTTCTCGCTGAAGCGCCATCTCGACAAAGCGGTCGGCTCGAAGGTCGCCAAGATCGCGGCGCAGATGACCGTCTTCAAGGCGGTTGACAAGTCGACGGTCGAAATCACGCTCGCCGATCCGAATGCCGACCTGCCGACCATTCTGGCGCTGCATCACTTCATGATCGTCGCCGACGGCACCACCGACTTCTCCAAGGGCAACGGCACCGGCGCCTTCGTACTGCAGACGTTCGAACCCGGCGTGCGTTCGGTGGTCACCAAGAACAAGAACTACTGGAAGTCGGGCAAGCCTTACCTCGACTCCTTCGAATTCATTGCCATCACCGACGACAGCGCCCGCGTCAACGCCCTGATTTCCGGCGACATCAATTTTGCGGCCTCGATCAATCCGCGCTCGATGAAGCTGCTGGAGAGCCAGCAGGGCTTCGAACTGTCGAAGACGACCTCGGGCAACTACACGGACCTCAACATCCGGCTCGATATGGACCCGGGCAGCAAGGCCGATTTCGTGGCCGGCATGAAGTATCTCGTCAACCGCGAGCAGATCGTCAAATCGGCGTTGCGCGGCCTCGGCGAAATCGGCAACGACCAGCCGGTCTCGCCAGCCAATATCTTCCACAACGCCGACCTCAAGCCGAAGGCCTTCGACCCGGACAAGGCGAAGTTCCACTTCCAGAAGGCGGGCCTGCTCGGCCAGTCGATCCCCGTGGTCGCCTCCGATGCCGCGACCTCGTCGATCGACATGGCGGTGATCATCCAGGCCGCCGGCGCTGATATCGGCATGAAGCTCGATGTCCAGCGCGTCCCGTCCGACGGCTATTGGGACAACTACTGGCTCAAGGCGCCGGTCCATTTCGGCAATATCAATCCGCGCCCGACGCCGGACATCCTGTTCTCACTCCTCTATGCCTCCAACGCGCCCTGGAACGAGAGCCAGTACAAGTCCGAGAAGTTCGACAAGTTGCTCGTCGAGGCGCGCGGCCTGCTCGACCAGGCCAAGCGCAAGGAGATTTACGGCGTGATGCAGGGCATGGTGTCCGAGGAAGCCGGCACCATCATCCCGGCCTATATCTCCAATGTCGATGCCCTCTCCAGCAAGGTGAAGGGTTTGGAAGCCAACCCGCTCGGTGGCATGATGGGCTACGCAATGGCGGAATACCTCTGGCTCGAAGCCTGAGGGGCGCCTGCCGGGGACCGGTCAGCCGGTCCCCGGCACTGCATTGCGCAAGATTGTTTGGCCTAACGCAACCGCAGGGAGCGCTTCCATGAAGTCTGGGGTTCTCAACCTCGTGGTGAAGCGGCTGGCTGTCGCGGTCGTCACCCTTCTGATAGTCCTGTTCGCCGTGTTTTTCGCCACCAGCATGCTGCCTGGCGACACCGCGTCGATCCTGCTTGGCCAGGCGGCGACCCCCGAGGCCGTCGCCGGCCTGCGCGAAGCCATGCACCTCAATGATCCGGCGATTCTGCGCTTCCTGCGCTGGCTTGTCGGCCTGCTCCACGGCGACCTCGGCACCTCCTATGCCAACGACATGCCGGTCGCGGCGCTGATTGGCGGGCGCTTCGTCAACACCATGAAGCTCGCCGGCATCACCACGCTCATCTCGGTGCCGCTGGCGCTGACGCTCGGCATCACCGCCGCGATGCTGCGCGGCTCCCTCTACGACCGCACCGTCACCGTGCTTTCGATCGGCGTCATCTCCGTGCCGGAGTTCATGGTCGCCACGCTGGCGGTCCTGCTTTTCGCCGTCTATCTCCGGTGGCTGCCGGCACTGTCCTCGGTCAACGAGGCGCATTCGCTGACCGACCTCGTGCGCATCTACGCGATGCCCGTGATCACGCTCACCTTCGTCATCTCCGCTCAAATGATCCGCATGACCCGCGCCGCGGTGATCGAAACGCTTTCCACGCCCTATGTCGAGATGGCGCTCCTCAAGGGCGCCTCGCGCAGCCGCATGGTCCTGAGGCACGCTCTCCCCAACGCGCTCGGGCCGATCGTCAACGCGGTCGCGCTCTCGCTGTCCTATCTGGTCGGCGGAGTCATCATTGTGGAGACGATCTTTAACTATCCCGGCATCGCCAAGCTGATGGTCGATGCGGTGGCGACCCGCGACCTGCCGCTGATCCAGAGCTGCGCGATGATCTTCTGCCTCGGCTATCTGCTGCTCATCACGGCCGCCGATATCATCGCGATCATGTCCAACCCGAGGCTCAGATGACGATGGCACGCGCGGCAGCCTCCCGACGGTCCTTCCTGGGCCACAGCTACAACCTCGTGGGCGTCCTGGCCTCGCTGGTCATCCTGGCGTGGACGCTCGTCGCCATCTTCGCGCCCTACATCATCCCCCACCCGATCGGCGACATCGTCGACGACGACTATTTCGGTCCGATGCGTCAGGGGCTGTGGCTCGGCTCGGACTATCTGGGCCGTGACATGCTCTCCAGGGTTCTGATGGGTGCGCGCTACACCGTCGGCATATCGCTCGCCGCCGTCTCCATCGCCTGCTTTTCGGGCGTCGTGCTCGGCATGATCGCGGCCGTCACCGGCGGCTGGCTCGACACCTGCCTCAGCCGCTTTCTGGACGCCATGAACTCCATCCCCAGCAAGCTGTTCGGCCTGGTCGTCGTCGCCGCGGTCGGCTCGTCCATCCCGGTGCTGATCCTGACGCTCGCCGTCATCTATATCCCCGGCGCCTACCGCTTCGCGCGGGCCCTCGCCGTCAACATCAACACTATGGACTTCATGACCGTCGCCCGCGTCCGTGGCGAAAGCACGGCCTATCTCATCGGGTCCGAGATCCTGCCCAACATCATCCGTCCCGTGCTGGCCGACTTCGGCCTGCGCTTCGTCTTCATCGTGCTTTTGCTTTCCGGCCTGTCCTTCCTCGGGCTCGGCCTGCAGCCGCCTTTAGCCGACTGGGGCGCGCTGGTGCGCGAGAACATCGGCGGCCTGCCCTTCGCGGCTCCTGCAGTCATCGTGCCCTCGCTGGCGATCGCCAGCCTCACCATCAGCGTCAACCTGCTGATCGACAACCTGCCGCAGAAGATCAGGGACCGGGACGCATGACCAATCTCGTCGAGGTCAGGAACCTGAGGATCGAGGCCACGACCGACGCCGGACGGGTCGTCGAAATCATCAAGGGCGTCAGCCTCGACATCGCCGACGGCGAGATCATCGCCCTGATCGGCGAGAGCGGCTCCGGCAAGACGACGGTGGCGCTCTCGCTCATGGGCCACGCACGGCCCGGCTGCCGGATCACCGGCGGCGAGATCAACGTCAACGGCAAGAACATGGCGGCACTCTCCGAGAAGGAACGGGCGAAGCTGCGCGGCACCGACATCGCCTATGTTCCGCAAAGTGCGGCCGCCTCCTTCAACCCATCATCCACGATCATGGAGCAGGTGATCGAGGTCACGCGCATCCACAGGCTGATGCCGCCCGAGCAGGCACGCAAGCGGGCAGTCGAGCTGTTCAGGGCCTTGTCGCTGCCGGACCCGGAAGGGATCGGCGCCCGTTATCCGCACCAGGTTTCGGGTGGGCAATTGCAGCGCCTGGCGGCGGCCATGGCGCTTATCGGCGATCCCAAGCTGGTTATCTTCGACGAGCCGACGACGGCGCTCGATGTGACGACGCAGATCGACGTGCTGAAGGCATTCAAGTCGGTGATGAAGGCGGGCGGCATAGCGGGTGTCTACGTTTCCCACGACCTCGCGGTCGTCGCCCAGATCGCCGATCGCATCGTGGTGCTGAAGGGCGGCGAAGTGCAGGAGACCGGCACGACGCGAGAAATTCTTTCGGCTGCCAAGCACCCCTATACGAGGGAGCTGCTGGCTGCCTTCGAACCGAAGGCGCGGGGCGCGAAGGCGGATGCAGATGCGGCAGCGAAGCCGCTGCTGCGTGTCGACAATCTGACGGCCGGCTACGGGGCGGTCCGCGCCGACGGTCTGCCGCTGATCCGCGCCGTCCAGTCCGTCAGCCTGGTCGTGGAGAAGGGGCGCAACCTCGGCATCATCGGCGAATCCGGCTGCGGGAAATCGACGCTGGCGCGAGTGATCGCCGGTATCCATCCCGCGGCGGCCGGCGACATCGTCTTCGACGGCAAGCAACTGGAACGCGCCGCCAGGAAACGCAGCCAGGACCAGCTGCGCGAGATGCAGATCGTGTTCCAGTATGCCGACACCGCGCTCAATCCGGCCAAGCCTATCGAGGACATCATTTCGCGCCCGCTGGCCTTCTATCACCGGCTCGACAGGCAGGCGCGCTCGAAGCGCGTCGACGAACTGCTCGACATGGTGCGCCTGCCGAGAGCACTGCGCTACCGCCATCCTTCCGAGCTCTCGGGCGGCCAGAAACAGCGCGTGAACTTCGCGCGCGCTCTGGCGGCCAACCCCAAGCTCATCATCTGCGACGAAATCACCTCGGCGCTCGACACGGTGGTGGCGTCAGCAGTGATCGAGCTGCTCAAGGAGTTGCAGCGCGAGCTCGGCCTCTCCTACATCTTCATCAGCCACGATCTCTCCGTCGTCGAGGCCATCTGCGACGAGATCATGGTGATGTACAATGGCGAGCGGGTGGAGCAGATCACGCCCGACAAGGTGAAGGCGCCCGCGCATCCCTACTCCAAGCTTCTGTTCTCCTCCGTGCCGAAGCTCGACCCGACCTGGCTAGACGGCCTCGTCCGCGACCCCGAACTGGTCAGCCAGTACGGCCACAGGTAGAGGAATTCGAGGCGGCCACGCTTCACATCGGGAACAGGCTGGGCAACGGCATGTGCGCTTTGACGATGGGCGACTTCAGCACCACGAAGCTGAAATACTTGTCGATGCCGATATCCATGTCGGTGAGCCGCTCCATGATCGTCTGGTACTCGCCGATGCCGGCGGTCACGAATTTCATCAGGTAATCGTAACCGCCCGACACGAGATGGCATTCGATGACCTGGTCGATCTTCTCCACGACGGCGAGAAAGCGGGCGAAGTCCACCTGGCGGTGATTCTTCAAAGTGATCTCGGTGAACACGGTCAGCGTCTGGCCGAGCTTGCCGATGTTGACCTGCGCTGAATAGCCTTCGATGTAGCCTTCCGACTGGAGCTTCTTGACCCGCATCAGGCACGGGCTCGGCGACAGGTGCACCAACTCGGCCAGCTCCACATTGGTAATGCGGCCGTTCTTCTGCAATTCGTGCAGAATCTTGATGTCGATCCGATCCAGTTTCACAGCCGTCTCCGTAGAAAGCGCGCCACAGCACAAAATGCTGCCATGCTGGTTGCCATTGACACTACCACAGCCCGCCGTCCTGTCCATGAGAGCTAATACCGCTTTGAAACGCAGCGACTCCTGATTTCGACCGAGCTGCCGGAATAAAATTCTGCTTCGGCCTCAACTGCAGCAGCGGCTGCCTGCGCAACGCGCTAAATTGGCGCTTCGAGATGGAGAGACCATGCGCGCGCCGCTGCAGCAAATCGAAACATCCGGCGAACTGCCGCAATCCGCGGACGCGGTGGTGATCGGCGGCGGCATCGTGGGCGTCTTCGCGGCTTACTACCTGGCGCGGCGCGGCATGAAGGTCGCGCTTGTCGAAAAGGGACGTATCGGCGCCGAGCAGTCCAGCAGAAACTGGGGATGGTGCCGCCAGCAGAACCGCGACGCCCGCGAGTTGCCTATGGCGACCCGAAGCCTCGATCTGTGGGCTCACTTTGCGGTCGAAGCTGGCGAGGACACGGGCTTCCGCCGTTGCGGCCTGCTCTATCTCAGCAATGACGAGGCGGAACTGGCCGGCTGGGCACGCTGGCGTGACTTTGCCAAAACGGCCTGCGTCACCACCCACATGCTCGACAGCGCCGAAGCGAGCGCGCGCGGTCGCGCCACAGGCCGTATCTGGAAG
>NZ_RZSL01000171.1:0-10550 GCF_003997355.1 Mesorhizobium sp. M1E.F.Ca.ET.041.01.1.1
GTTCATCGGCGTGCGGATCTCATGGCTCATATTGGCGAGGAATTCCGACTTGGCACGGTCGGCCGCCTCCGCCTTGAACAGCGATGCGGCGGTTTCGGCGAAGGCGCGGCGGATCGCTTTCTCCATCGGCCGGAAGATCAGAACCGCCGCAATGGCGATCACGGCGATCAGCAGGCCGCTCGCCCACAAGAGCAGCCGGTCGCTGGAAGCGTCGGCAAGGTGCCGCTCGTCGTCGAGTGTGGTGCGCACGCGCACCAGCATCGGCTGGGCGAAAAGATCGTTCTGGTTGCGGATCTCGCGATAACTCCATTCGTCGACTTTCTGGGCCACCGACATCAGGTTGAAGTTGCGCACCATGTCGCGCGCCGACCAGAACAGATCGCCGTTCACCGAAGCGGATTCCAGCGCGTTGAGGGTGTTGTTCGACAGGCGCGGCCTGATCGCCGCAAGCTGCGCGTTCAGGATCTCGATCTCGCCCGTCAGCCGTTCGGAATGGCCACGCGCGGCGGTGGTCAGCGCCTCGCGAGTCTCGGCCCGCCAGGCCGTTCCGGTCGTCTCGGCGAAATTGGTGGCGTTGCGCAGGTCGCGGGAGAAGATGACGAAGTTGCCGCTCAGCGCGTCGACCTCGTGACGGTATGAATTCACGCGGTTGAGCGCGAACATGACGGCGGCCGAGGCCAGCGCGAAGACAAGCAATCCCGAAATATAGCGAATCCGGATCGACCGGATGAAGGAGGAGTACTCCGGCATGCGCAACCCCAAACCCATACGCACAATTTTAACGGTCGGGATTACGCTTGATTTACATTAAGATTTCGTTGGTGCGCGGAAGGGCGTTTGCCAATCGCGCCTCTTTTGCCAATCGCGCCTCTGGGGAAGGCCGAGTTCCTCGACGACCGTCGCATCGAAGTCGACAGGGTCGACAGGATAGGTGCTTCAAGCCCGATGTGGCCAGATCTGCAAACAGCGCGTGCTTGGGCACGTAGTGGGCCCGCAAGCAGCTACCTGACGCATTGGAGGCGCCGAATACATGCGTGATTACATCAATGCACGTACAGCCTCCCCGGGGATGCCGTTGCCAGCAAGCTCGCGGCGCTGTGGATTGCGCTTCGGCTTATGAAACGCGCTTTGCAATTAGTTAATTAAGTGCTAATATACTTGACCTTGTTACTGGCTGATTGACACCAAGCCAAAGAACTGGAGGGTGCGTTGCTGCGCGCCGCGATCCGGTTGTCGGATCGGCGCCGCGCTTGCGCATGGGTAAAATGTCCGCATCCAGAAGAGCGTCAGGAGGCGCGGCGGTTTAGTCACTGCCGTTAGTGCCTCCTCTCCGAACATGCCTTGAAGACAGACCGCTCCGGTCAAGACCGGAGTGTATCGCTTTTCTTTTGTCTGCAGGCCACTGCCAGAGGTGGCCTGCGATGAGGGAGATGGTGACTCTGGCCAACAAGGGAGTAACACATGTGTAGACAGTTGTTTTTGGCGGTTGCAACCGCCGTTTCCCTGGGCGGCGCGCTCATGCTTGGCACAGGCGGCGCGGGAGCGCAGAATCTGTGCCCCGGCGTCTCGGCCACACAGTGCACAGACCTATGCGGCGATGCCGGGGTCGCTTCCTGCACGAAGACAGGGTCGACGCCCGATTGCGTCTGCAACACGACGACAAAGGACGTGAACGGCAACGCGTTCGGCACGGCGACGACGGATACTTCAAGCGGCCAAGGCAATTTGGGCAACAAGACCGAGACGAGCTGCACCGGCAATCCGGGGCATTGCAAGTAATGGCCGGAAATGCGTCGCCTCGGGTATCTGCATTGAGGCGCCGCGGTTGTTGGCTGACGCGAAGGTATGGGCGAGTTGACGTGTCGCCCGTTCCCGAGCCAGGGCGAACAGCCGGGAGAGCCCCCGCCCTCCCGGCGATCTGGATAGTTCGCACATGATGATGCGCAGCGTCCTCTTTGCGGCGGTGATCGTCGGCGCGGCAACGATGCCGGAGGCTTCGCTCGCACCGTCGCTGACGTCGGGGGTCGAGCAGATTTCATCGGCTTTCCGGCAGCTGCTGATGCAGGTGAAGCCTACGCACACCGAAGCGCTGAAGAGGCCGGCATACCAAACCGAAGTTGTGGAGCGGGGCGACATCGTTACGACCGTGCAAGCCGCCGGTACGCTCAATGCACTGGTGGTCGTGGAAGTCGGGTCTCAGCTTTCCGGCCGGATCAAGGAGCTTTACGCCGATTTCAATTCCAAGGTGACCTTGGGCCAGGTCATCGCGCGTGTCGAACCGGAAATGTATGAGGCCCGGGTGGCCCAGGCCGAAGCCGAACTGGAGATGGCGCAGACGCAGGTTTTGATGCAGCAGGCGCAGATCGAACGAGCCCGGGCCGAACTGGAGACCGCTGAAGCCAAGCATGAAGCGGCGGTGGGTCAGAACAGGCGTGCGCAAATAGGGCTTGCCGAGGCGCTCCAGGACATGGAACGCAAGCGACCGTTGGCACAGCGCAATGTCATTACGGCAGGCGAATGGGAGCGCACCCAGAACGCGCACGAATCAGCTGAAGCACAGGCCACATCCATCGGCGCGGAGGAGTTGTCGCAACTGGCCGCCGTCCGCGCCGCCCAATCGAGCGTCAGCATGGCTGATGCGGAGCTTGCCAACATGCTGGCCCAGGTCAAGCAGAGGGAAGCCATGCTTCGGCAGGCCCGGATCGATCTTGAGCGGACGTATATCCGAGCGC
The DNA here is from genome assembly GCF_003997355.1 of Mesorhizobium sp. M1E.F.Ca.ET.041.01.1.1. Lineage (NCBI taxonomy): Bacteria > Pseudomonadati > Pseudomonadota > Alphaproteobacteria > Hyphomicrobiales > Phyllobacteriaceae > Mesorhizobium > Mesorhizobium sp. M1E.F.Ca.ET.041.01.1.1. The sequence continues at coordinate 2,733 of NZ_RZSL01000171.1, forward strand.
CAGTCACCGGCACAGTGGTCAATCGTGCGGTGAGCGGCGGTCAGACACTGGCGGCGGGCTTGCAGACGCCGATCCTGTTCACCATAGCCAAAGACCTGACGCAGATGCAGGTCGAAGCAACGGTGGTCGAAGCCGATATCAGTCGTTTTGCCGTGGGACAGCCGGTCACCTTCACTGTCGATGCCTATCCAGATCGCGTTTTCGCCGGCTCGGTGAAGCAGATCCGCAAGGCGCCGCAAATCGTGCAGAATGTCGTCGCCTATGTCGTTGTGGTGGCTGCCGAAAACCCGGAAGAGCTTCTGCTGCCGGGGATGACCGCCAATCTCGAAGTGGTGGTGGCGAGACGGGAACATGTTCTCAAAGTGCCCAATGCCGCCCTGCGTTTCCGCCCAAAGGATACCAGGCCGGACGGGCGTCGCCTCGCAGTTGCCCCTTCATCCAAGCTCGCAGCGGACCGCGGCATGGAGCCTGGATCGGCCGGCCAGGTGTTCGTGTTGGGGCCGCGCGGCGAACCAAGGCCGGTACCGCTTCGTCTCGGGATCACTGACGGCCGAACGACAGAGGTTGTGGCTGGCGATCTCACCGAGACGCAGCCGGTGATCGTTGGGCCCGCCGCACCCGGCCCGGAGGACGAGGCGTCTTCCGTGCTGATCAGGTTCCGCTTTCAGTGAGAGAGCTCGCCGTGGCCCTGATCGAAGTCGAGGACGTACACCGCAGCTACCGCATCGGCGGCTCCTGGATCGGGGCGCTCGACGGCGTGAGCCTGACAATCCAGCAGGGTGAATTCGTCGCCGTGAAGGGACCGTCGGGTTCGGGCAAATCCACGTTCATGAACATCCTGGGCTGCCTCGACCGACCGACCGAAGGCAGATACCGGCTGGATGGGATCGATGTCGGCCGCCTTCATCACGATGCTCTCGCGGCTATCCGCAACCGCAGCGTCGGCTTCGTGTTTCAGTCATTCAATCTGCTGCCACGTGCCACTGCCCTGGAAAATGTCGAGCTGCCGCTCCTCTATCGTCGGATGTGGCCGGGCAAGCGCCGCCGGCGCGCGCTTGAGATGCTCGAAAGGTTCGGTCTGGCGAACCGGGCGAGTCACAAGCCGGCCGAGCTGTCGGGCGGTCAGCAGCAGCGCGTCGCCATTGCCCGTGCCCTGGTCACTGCGCCCTTGGTTCTGCTTGCCGACGAGCCGACCGGTGCGCTCGACAGCCAGACCGGGCAGGAGATCATGAGTATCTTCCGCGATCTGAATGGTGAAAGCCTGACGGTCGTTGTGGTTACGCACGAGACAGAGGTTGCCGCCAATGCCGATCGCATCGTGACCTTCCGAGATGGCCGCGTGGTGCCTGAGGATTCCGAGACGCGGAGCGGCTTGAATTCGGGCGATACCTGCCATCTGTCGCTGGTTCGCAGCAATGCCCGGTAGCGTCAGAACAGCCCTGCGGTCGCTTCGCGCTCACCATCTGCGTAGCACGCTCACCATGCTGGGCATCGTCATCGGTGTTGCCGCCGTCGTCGTGATGATCGCGGTGGGGATCGGCGCTCGCGACCGAATCGCGGCCCAGATCCGCAGCCTCGGCGCGAACCTTATCGTGGTGACCCCAGGCAGTGTGCGCATGGGCAGCGTCCGGCTGGGCAGCGGTGCCGCGCCGCAGCTGAGCGAAGACGATGCACTAGCGATCCAATCGGAGATCCCCGGTGTGGTCGTGGCGGCGCCACTACTGCACGCCCGCGAGCAGCTCACCGTTGGATCGCTCAACTGGCAAGGCGTGCTTCGCGGCGTGACGCCCGGCTACTTTACGGCGCGGGAATGGCGCGTGATCGCGGGTCGGGAGATGACCGCGGACGACGACCGACGCGCCGCCAACGTGGTGCTCCTCGGCACGACGATGCGCGAGAAGCTGTTTGGCGAGACCGATCCTGTCGGCTCTGCGATCCGCATTCGTGGCGTGCCGTTCACGGTCATAGGCCTGCTGGAGCGGAAGGGGCAAAGCGTTTGGGGCGAGGACCAAGACGATGTGGCGCTGGTGCCGCTGAGAACGGCGCGGCGCCAGTTTGTCGGCACCAGCCGGGCCAATCCCGCCCTCGTGCACAATATCACCGTCAAGTTCGCCGACTGGTTATCGGCCGATGATGCGATGGAAGCCATCCGAGATCTCCTGTGGCAACGTCACCGGTTGCGGGCAGGTCAGGAAGACAGCTTCATGATCAGCAACCTTGCGGAAGCCGCCGATCTCGAGGGTTCGACTACGCGAGTCGTGTCGCTGCTGCTTTCCGCCGTCGCCTCGGTCTCGCTCGTGGTGGGCGGCATCGGCATTATGAACATCATGCTGGTGACGGTGACGGAGCGCACCCGCGAGATCGGGCTCCGGCTGGCGGTCGGTGCGCGTCGACGCGACATCCTTGTCCAGTTTGTCGTCGAGGCAATGACGCTCGCTTCGCTGGGTGGAATGCTAGGCGCGCTTGTCGGCATCGCCGCCGCAACCGGCATCGGCGCCTTTGCCCGATGGCCGGTGGTCATCGACATCAGCGCGGTGCTGCTGGCCGTCAGTTTCGCCGCCTGCGTGGGTGTTTTCTTCGGCTATTATCCCGCCCGCAAGGCGGCACGGCTTCAGCCTATCGACGCCTTGCGCGCTGAGTGACCTTCCGGGTCGGCCGCGGCCGGAGCATCGAAGCTACCGCAGTTATTCGAGACCTGGCGGCGAGTAGTCGCTCCTGGAGCATGGCTGACAAAGCCGAAAGGGCGTTAATCGCTCGCGCTTTAGCTATTGCGTGTCGCGACGCGCATCGCCGCCTCGCCATCGGCGGAAAAGAGAGCCACCGATGGATCAACTTGAAACGAGCCGCTCGGCAAGCGGCTCGCCCGGTTCAAATCAGGCAATATCCTTGGCCCGGTAGGCATCGGGAAGAATGAAGACTTCGTCGGCGCGGCCATAGCCTCCATCGGGAATTTCTTCGATCAGCACCATGGTGTAGGGACGCACATCCTCGCCGAAATATTCGACAAACATCTGCGTGGTCTTGTGGACGAGGTCTTCCTTCTGCGCTTTTGTGAGGGCGGCTTCGGGCATCTTGAAGTTGGCAAATGGCATTTCCAGGTTCCTTCGGGTTGGATTTCACGGCGCTGGATGGAGAAGGTCGGCGAGGCCGATGCGCTCCAGGAGTTGTGCCCGGACACGGTCGGCGACGCCGTTGACGATGGTCGCGCCGTCATCGGACGGATCGATATGGACGCGGAACGGCCGGCGGCCATGCGGCATCTCCACGAGATCGACGATGGCCTGCGCGACCTCTGAGGGATCGGCATCGGCGGGGTCCAAGCCGGCAAGGCCCTTGAGCGCCTTGTCGTCCGCGCCGGCATACGGTCCCGACCAATAGGCGGCGGCGCGTTCGGTGTCGTCCGGTTTGCCGGAATGGGCGAAATGTTCCGTGCCCTTTGTGAAGGCGCCCGGCACCACGATGGTCGTCTCGATGCCGAAACGGGCGAGTTCCAGCGCGTAGCTCTGCGCCAGCGCATCCATGCCCGCCTTGGCGGCAAAGTATGGTGCAAGGAAGGGCGGCGTGCCGCCGCGGGTGCTGCTCGATCCGACCCATATCATCAGAGCTTGGCCGAGCGAGCGCATATGCGGCAGGACCGCACGGTTGACGCGCTGGGTGCCCAGCACATTGACGTCATAGAGCGCAGCCAATTGCTCGGGCGTGAAGGCTTCGGTCGGTCCGAAAACCATATGCCCGGCATTGTGGATGACGACGTCGATCCGGCCGGCTTCGGCGAGGATGGTTTTGACGGCCACATCGATCGACGGTTCGGAGAGCACGTCGAGTTGGATGGCGCTGAGCGCGAGCTTTTCCTCACGCACCAGCCTTTCGATTGCGGCGGCCGCCGCGCCTCCGCGCGCTTGCGGATCCCGCATCGAGGCGTAGACCCGGTGACCGGCTCTGGCGAGCGCCTCCGCTGTCATTGCGCCGAAGCCGCTGGACGCGCCGGTGATGAGAATTGTCTGCTGCATGATCGTGTACCTTCTTTCTTACGCAGTTCCGGACGCGAAACCGCTGCGAAAGTCTTGCTGATTGCCCTTAGATCGCGCCGCCATTGGCGCGGATGACCTGGCCGTTGACCCATTGGCTGTCGGAACCGGCAAGGAAGGCGACGAGCCCGGCGATGTCGTCCGGCTGGCCAAGTCTGCCGAGCGGAATGAGTTTGGTGATTGCCTCGATCTGCGCGGCGCTCTTGCCGTCGGTGAAGAGTTCGGTACCGACCGGGCCGGGGGCGACGGCATTGACAGTGATACGGCGCGGGCCAAGTTCCTTGGCCAGGATGTGCGTCATGGCTTCGACGCCGGCCTTGGTTGCGGCATAGACGCCATAGTTCGGCTGGTAGAAGCCCACCACGCTCGAGGAAAAGTTGATGATGCGTCCGCCGTCGTTCAGGCGCCGCGCGCCTTCGCGCATACCGCGGAATGATCCGCCGAGATTGATCGCAAGCTGGCGTTCGAACTCACCATCTCCGGTCTCCGCGATTGACGACAGCCTCATCATGCCAGCGTTGTTGACGAGGATGTCGGTGCCGCCGAATGCCTTTTCGGCCGCATCGAACAAAGCGGTCATACCGGTCGGTTCACCAATATCGGCCTGCACCGCGAGAGCGGTACCGCCGACAGCCTCGATCGCCGAAACGACTTCATCGGCGGCGTCCTTTCCGCGCGCATAGTTTACGATGACGGCAATGCCCTCTTGGGCGAACCGCTTGGCGATCGCCGCGCCAATGCCTCTCGACGCGCCTGTCACGATCGCGGCTCTTGTCTTCTGCATAATCGATCTCCGTTCGTTTGTTGCGGGACGGATATAGACTGTAGCTTCTGCCGGATAATCGGTCCGCTATTGACAGCAGTATTCGGATAGGGCGAACAATCTAACATGGATCGACTCGACAGGATGCGGCTGTTCGTTCGCGTGGTGGAGCGGCGCAATTTCACCGCGGCGGCCGCCGATCTCGGCCTGCCGCGCTCGACCGCCACCGAGGCGATCAAGCAGCTGGAGGATCATCTGGGGACGCGTCTGCTGGACAGGACGACCCGCCATGTCGCCACGACGCTCGACGGGCAGGCCTATTACGAGCGCTGCCTTTTTATCCTTGGAGAGGTGGAGGATGCCGAAGCCGGATTCCGCAGCGCCGAACCGCGGGGCCTGTTGCGCATCGACGCGCATCCGCTGCTCACGCAGCGATTCCTGCTGCCGGGGTTGCCCGTCTTCCTCGAACGCTATCCCGAGATCGATCTGCATATCGGCCAGGGCGACCGGCTGGTCGACCTGGTGCGCGAAGGCGTCGACTGCGTCATCCGCGCCGGTGAACCGCAGGACAGCGGCATGATCATGCGACGGCTGGCGACGATCAGCGAAATCACCTGCGCCAGCCCTGGCTATCTGGAGAGGCACGGCGTGCCGACGTCGCCTGATGCGCTGGACGGCCACCAGGCCATCGGTTTCGTCTCCTCGCGCACCGGCGAAGTGCTGCCGCTGGAGTTCACCGTCGGCACAAAGGTGCATCGGGCAACGCTGCCGGGGCGGGTAAGGGTCAACAATTCGGACACCGCCGCCGCGCTGGCGCGCCTCGGCTTCGGCTTGCTGCAAGCACCGCGCTACCGGCTGGAAAAGGATCTGGCCGACGGGATGCTGATCGAGGTGCTGGAGGATTTTCCGCCGACGCCGACGCCGTTGTTCGCACTTTATCCGCAGAACCGGCAGCTCGCGCCGCGGCTGCGCGCCTTTCTGGAGTGGGCATCGCGCATTTTCGCCGAGGCAAAGCTGTGACGATCGGATCGGTGCCCGGCTGGCGTCGTCTGCCGGCACCGCAGTTCAGCTGTTGCGCGTCGCCACGAAAGTCGCCGCGGCCTTGAGCAGGGCCGCCTCCTCGCCATAGGGATCGAGCAGCGCATGCGCCTGGTCGATCAGGCCGTGGAGCTGCTCGCGCGCCCAGTCGGGGCCGTGCAGCGCGGCGAGCGTCGCCTTGCCGGCGGCGGCGTCTTTCTTCGTCGCCTTGCCCATCTGCTCGGCGTCCGCAGTGAGGTCGAGCAGGTCGTCGGCGAGCTGGAAGGCAAGGCCGATGGCCGAGCCGAACTCGGCCAGTCTTTCACGATCGGCGGCGGGCGCGCCGGCGACGATGGCTCCGGCCTCGCAGGCGAAGCGGATCAGCGCGCCGGTCTTCATCGCCTGCAGCCTGATGATGCCGGCTTCGTCCGGGCGCCTGCGCTCGGCCTCGAGGTCGAGCATCTGGCCGCCGACCATGCCGCCGGCTCCGGCGGCACGCGCAAGCGCCAGCACGAGCGCTGTCCGGCGCTCGGCCGGCAGAGCGGTCGCCTCGTCGGCGATGATGTCGAAGGCCAAAGTCAGCAGCGCGTCGCCGGCGAGGATGGCGGTCGCCTCGTCGAAGGCCTTGTGCACGGTCGGCTGGCCGCGGCGCAGGTCATCATTGTCCATCGACGGCAGATCGTCATGGATCAACGAATAGCAGTGCACGCATTCGAGCGCCGCAGCAATGCGCATCGCCGCCTCGCCATCGGCGGAAAAGAGAGCGGCACTTTCCATGACCAGAAAAGGGCGGAGCCGCTTGCCTCCGTTGAGCACGCCATGGCGCATCGCCGCCATCAAGCGTTCAGGCCGGGCGATCTCGCCGGAAAGCAGAGGCGCGTCGAGGATCTGCCGGAGCAGGACCTCGATTGCGGCGGCGCGCGCAAAAAACGCGGTTTCGAAGGCCATATGGTCGTCTTTCGTCATGGCCGGGACCGGTAGCCGACACTCAGACATTGCGCAAGAAGCCTGGCACCTTTATGCCGATTGGGCGCGTGGCACGGGTGGGGCGGCTTGTCGGAACCGATCGTCGAACATGAAATCGAAGGGCTGGACATGGCGCGACCACGGCGCCTGAACCGCGCCGGTCTCAAGCGCCTTGGCCGGCGCTGCCTGGTCGTGGCCATCATTTTGGCGGCGATACCGGTCGTGCTCACCTTCCTCTATTTGCCGTCCTTCGTGCATCCTGTCTCGACGCTGATGCTGAAGGATCTCGTGACTTTCTCCGGCTACGACCGGCGCTGGGTGTCGATCGACGACGTGGCGCCGGTGCTGGCGCATTCGGTGATCATGTCGGAGGATGGGCAATTCTGCTTCCATCGCGGCGTCGATCTCGGCGAATTGCGCGGCGTGGTCGACGATGCGCTTGCCGGCGAGGCAACGCGCGGCGCCTCCACCATCACCATGCAGACGGTGAAGAATCTCTTCTTGTGGTCGCGGCCACTGGGCAGCGTGCGCAAGGTGGTCGAGCTGCCTTTGGCCGTCTATTTCGACGCGGTGATGTCGAAGCGGCGGATCATGGAGATCTATCTCAACATCGCGGAGTGGGGGCCTGGCATCTACGGCATCGAGGCCGCCGCGCGGCACCATTTCGGCGTCTCGGCCAAGCAATTGTCGCGCCGGCAGGCCGCACTTCTCGCCGTCAGCCTGCCCAACCCGATCGCCCGCAACCCGGCCAAGCCGGGGCCGGGGCTCAGACGGCTCGCCAATCTGATCGAGCGGCGCGCCGGCAGGTCTGGCGCCTATGTCGGCTGCTTGGACTAGGTGTGCCGATATTCAGGTGAGGCCGGCCTGCGAACGGCGGCTTCCTCCGCTTCCGGTGCTCACGTACTTGAAGTACGCTCCGCTCCGGCCTTCGCCGGCCGAAGCCCTCATAAGGGTCTCCGCTCCATGAGCTACGGCCGGCGTAGGCCGGTTCTCGGAAGCCACCGTTCTCGGCTCGGCCTGACCTGAATCTCGACACACCTAGCT
>NZ_RZSL01000172.1:0-10549 GCF_003997355.1 Mesorhizobium sp. M1E.F.Ca.ET.041.01.1.1
ACGGAGGAATGCTGCAGCCAGGCGATCACCCGCTTGGCCGTCGTGCGCGGCTCCCAGGCGACGCCGGATATCTGGTTGCCGTGCATGGCGATCCAGTCGGAGACCAGGGCCCGTGCGTTGGCGGCGGCAAGCTCGGTGCCCGCGGCCCGCATATGGCGCAGCCAGCGGAAGCCGTGCAGCGTCTTTTGCCAGCCGTGGTTGGGCACATTGATCTGAAAGGGCGATTTGCCGCCGGTTTCCACCATGTGGCCGGACAACGGATAGCGCCCATAATAGATTTCGAGCGCGATCTGCGGATCGGCGAGCCTGAGATCCGGCGGCGCGATGAGCACGCGCTCGGGCGTGCGGCCGGAATAGCGCCAGCGATAGACGGGACCGGCGCGAAGACGCCGGCGCGTCTTGCGCCAAAACTCCCTCGCGACAAGCGTCCAAAGACGCGTCGTGTTGCCGGCAACAAGTGCCAAATCCCCTCCTGATCGTCCGCTACCCAAGCACAAGCTTATATGATTCAAGAACTTATGCGAAGGCGGATTTCGCCGGCGTGAAGCGCTTCACGCGGTGCCGCCGGGACCGTCCCTAAAAAAGTCAGCAAGTTTGATGTAATAACGTTTTAAGCGGCCCTTCGCATCCGCGCGGCAAAAAAGCCGTCCAGGCCGGAAATCCCCGGTGAGTCGAGCGCCATGTCGGCGGGTGTCGTGCGCAGGGTGCCCTCTGGCGTCAGGAACGGGTCGACGCCGGCGAATTCGCCCGCTTGGATCGGATCGGCGGCCACGCCGGGAGTCTCGGCAAGGAAAGCGCGGTAGAGATCTTCGCCCTCGATCGGGTCGAGCGAACAGTTGGAAAAGACAATCCGGCCACCGGGTCTGACGAGGCTAACGGCGTGAGCGAGGAGCTTCCGTTGGAGCGTGGCGAGCTTCTCGACATCAGCCATGGTCTTTGTCCACGGCACGTCGGGATGGCGGCGCACGGTGCCGGTCGAGGAGCAGGGGGCGTCGAGAAGCACGGCGTCGAACGGCTCCGCCGGCCGGTAGTCGAGCAGGTCTGTCTGCACCAGTTCCGCCGACAGGCCGAGGCGCTCGAGATTCTGCGCCAGACGCGCCAGCCGGTTCTTCGAGGTGTCGACGGCGGTGACATTGGCGCCGGCGAGGATGAGCTGTGCCGTCTTGCCGCCGGGCGCGGCGCAAAGGTCGGCAACGCGCTGCCCTTCGATGTCGCCGAACAGGCGCGCGGGGAGGCTTGCCGCCGCATCCTGCACCCACCAGGCGCCGTCGGTGAAGCCGGGCAAGTCGGTGACCGCAGCCTGCAGTTTTTCTATCCGCACGGTGCCGGTCGGCAGCACGATGCCGCCGAGCCGCTCGGCCCAGAGTGCCGGGTCGGACTTGACAGTGAAATCGACCGGCGCTTCGTGGCGGTGGGCGGCAAGGATGGTCCGCGCCTTGTCGGCGCCGTAGGCGGCGGTCAGCCGGTCGGCAAACCATTGCGGCGCCTCGCTGGTCGCGGCAAGCGTTGGCGCAAGCTCGGCCTCCTTGGCGCGCGCCAGCGAGCGCAGCACGCCGTTGACGAGCCCGGAAAAGCGCAGCGTGCGCGGATCGGACTTGGCATGGGTGACGGCAAGATCGACTGCGGCGCTGTCGGGGATATCGAGGAACAGGATCTGCGCGCCGGCCACGTGCAGGATGTGCGAGAGCGCGGTCGCGTTGGCCGGCAGCGGCCTCTCCAGACGCTTCGCCAGCAGGCCGGCAATGGTCATGCGGTAGCGCAGCGCCGTGACCAGGATGGCGCGCACCAGCGCGCGGTCGCGGGCATCAAGCGCCCTGTATTGCGGATGGCCGTGCTCGTTGTCGGTCAGGCCGTCGAGCGGTGTGCGGGCATCAATGACGGCGGCAAGCAGCCGAGCGGCAGCCTTGCGCGCGGCAAGCCCGGCAATCGCCTCGCCTGCATCACGTCTGCCAGGGGTTTGCGGTCGGCGCTTCGCTCCGCTCACGACCAAGGACCTTTGGGTCCTGCGCCGCGGGGTCCAGTCGGGTTGCGGCCCCATGGATTGGGTTTTGGCCGCGTCGGCTCGATTGGCGGCACGGGTTCGGCCGGCTTGCCCCACGGCCCGGCCGGCGGCTCATCGGCCGCCATCGGCGCTTCGCGCCGCGTGGCCCGAGAGGCGCTGCCCATCTCGCTCGCCATCTGCTGCAGGGCGGCGATACGGTTCTCGGTGCTCGGATGGGTCGAGAACAGATTGTCCATGCGCTCGCCCGAGAGCGGGTTGATGATGAAAAGATGGGCCATCGCCGGATTGCGCTCGGCATCCAGGTTGGGGATGCGTTCGGCGCCGCGCGCGATCTTGTCGAGCGCCGAGGCCAGCCACAGCGGCCGGCCGCAGATCTCCGCGCCGCGCCGGTCGGCCTCGTATTCGCGGGTGCGGCTCACCGCCATCTGCACGATCATGGCGGCGAAGGGCGCGACCAGCATGGCCACCAGCACGCCGACGAAGCCGAACGGGTTGTTGTTGTCGCGGCTTCCGCCGAAGAAGAAGGCGAAATTGCCGAGCATCGAGATCGCGCCGGCAAGCGTCGCGACGATCGTCATGGTAAGCGTGTCGCGATGCTGCACATGGGCAAGCTCATGCGCCATGACCGCCGCGACTTCTTCGTCCGAAAGCTGCTGCAGCAGGCCGGTCGAGGCAGCCACGGCGGCATTCTCGGGATTGCGGCCGGTGGCAAAGGCGTTGGGCTGTGGGGTGTCGATCTTGTACACTTTCGGCATGGGCAGGCCGGCTCGCCGGGCGAGGCCCTGCACTATCCTGTAGTATCTGGGGTCGCTTCTTTCGTCGACCTCGAAGGCGCCGTTCATCGACAGCACCATCTTGTCGGCGTTCCAATAGCTGAACAAGTTCATGCCGGCGGCGATCAAAAGCGCGATCATCATGCCGCCCGTGCCGCCGATCAGAAAGCCGACGCCCATGAACAGCGCCGTCATCGCGGCGAGAAGCATAGCAGTGCGAAGCGTGTTCATCGTCTGGTCCGTTTGGCGTGGTGGCGAATAGGAGTCGATCCGTCTTGCATCATGGCTATATGATGGGAAAGGCCGGTCTCTGTTTCAATCGGCCCCCTGTTTCAATCGGCCCTCTGTTTCAATCGGCCCCCTGTTTCAATCGGCAAGGCATATCGCATGACCGCACAGTCCAGCAAAACCGAAACCGCCGCCGCGGCCGAAAAGCCGCGAAAGACGCTGACCCCGGCGGCGGAGCGCGCGCTTGCCGAGGCCGAGGCGAGGCGAAAGGCATACCGCGAGGCGGAATCCCGCCTGGCGAAGGAGATCGGCGGCCGCGGCGGCAACGAACCCGGGCGCTACGGCGACTGGGAAGTGAAGGGTCTGACCAGCGACTTCTAGCCGGATATGCCGATATTCAGGTGAGGCCGGCCTGCGGATGGCGGCTTCCTGCGCTTCCGGCCTTCGCCGGCCGAGGCATTCATGAGAGTGGCGCGGCAGATAAGGCCACGGCCGGCGTAGGCCGGTACTCACGGGCCCATAGGTCCGCTCCGTTCCGGTTCTCGGAATTCACCATCCTCGACTCGGCCTGACCTGAATCTCGGCATATCCTAGGCCGCGTCACGCTGCCTATCGATGACCATCCAGCCGCTGTCGTCCGTGGCGATGCCGAGCGCATCGTAGGAAGCAATGCTGGCGTGTGGCGTCCGCATCGGATGGACATGCGTGGCGCTGATCACCATCACCGAGGCACCGGAAGCTTCGCCCGCCGCGATGCCGGCCGGAGCATCCTCGAAGACCAGGCAGTCGCGCGCCTCTACGCCGAGGCGCTTTGCCGCGAGCAGGAAGCAGTCGGGCGCGGGCTTGCCGCGGGTGACGTCTTCCGCCGAGACCATCATGGCGGGAAGCGGAATGCCGGCCGCCTCGATGCGCAGCAGCGCCAGCTCGCGCGGCGCCGAGGTCACGATCGCCCACCGCTCGGGCGGCAGCGATTGCAGAAACGCCACCGCGCCCGGGATCGGCACGATGCCTTCAAGGTCGTCGGCCTCGGCCTTGAGCAGCGCATCGGCTTCCGCAACAGGATCGACGCCCGGAAGCTTGAGCGCGGCGATCGTCTCTCTCGCGCGCCTGCCATGGATCGTCGGCAGGAAACTTGCCACGTCGAGACCATGGCGATTTGCCCAGTGGGTCCACACGCGTTCCGCCGCCGCGATCGAGTTGAGCACCGTGCCGTCCATGTCGAAAAGGAAGGCGGCGAACTTTCTGCCTACGAACATCGGATTTCCTGGAGAATCGTTTTCGGGGAGGGGCGAAACGTTCCTTATTTTAGCGCCGCCGGCGCTGCGTGAGAAGTCGCGCCGACGATTTCCATCCGCCGCAGGAACAACCTCCGGGTTGCCGCGTTCTTCTTCCCGATCATAAAAAAGGGGGGAATGCGATGCTGATCCGGCTCGGCTACGAAATCGCTATCGAATGCGTCGCGGCGACGCCGATCGTCTCGCTCCTCGACATCCACCCCGATCGCCATGCCGATATCAAACGACAGACGCGGGTGCTCACCTCGCCTTCCGTGCCGACCCGGACCTATCGCGACCGCTACGGCAACATCTGCCGCCGCTTCACCGCGCCGGCCGGCGGCTTCCGTATCCTCTATGACGCAGCGGTCGAGGACAGCGGCGAATGCGACGAAGTCAACAGGCTGGCGCACGAAACGCCGGTGGCGGACCTGCCGGACGACGTGCTCGTCTACCTGCTCGGCAGCCGCTATTGCGAAACCGATCACCTCGGCGGCCTCGCCTGGCAGCTTTTCGGCCGTCTCCCGCCCGGGTGGGCGCGCGTGCAAGCGATCGTCGATTATGTCCACAGCCGGCTTTCCTTCGGCTACGGCTATGCCCGCGCCACGCGCACCGCGGCGCAGGCGCATGAAGAGCGCGTCGGCGTGTGCCGCGATTTCGCGCATCTCGCGATCACGCTTTGCCGCTCGATGAACATTCCGGCGCGCTATGTGAACGGCTATCTCGGCGATATCGGCGTGCCGGCCGATCCCGCGCCGATGGATTTCTCGGCCTGGATGGAAGCATTCCTTGACGGCAAATGGTACACGTTCGATCCGCGCCACAATTGCCCCAGGATAGGCCGCGTCGTGATTGCGCGCGGCCGCGACGCCACGGACGTGCCGCTGCTGCACAGTTTCGGGCCGCACCGGCTCGGCCTGTTCAAGGTCTGGACCTATGAGCAGGTAAGCAACCGGTTCAATCCGCCGCAGCACGGCATCGACCGCACGGTAAGCGCGCAGATGCTGGCATAGGCAGGCGGCTGTTAAAGCGCGTCAAGCTGAAACGGATCCACGCGACGTGCTTTAAGTTCTTGTTTTGATGCATGTCGTTCTCCCAAAACCGCTGCACACTTTTGGGCGACATGCATTAAACGACGGCTCCAGCACCGCCGCTGACCCGCTTCGATGCTGGAGCGGTTCATCGTTTCCCGGAAACGCCGTTCACCCCTTCCTCGATCGCTATTGGTCCAAAAGGAAAAGGCCGCCGCTTCTTGACGAAGCCGGCGGCCTTCCGTGTTTCCGTCCATGACGCGGCTCATGGCGGCGACCCCATCGGGTCACCTGCCGCGCGTCTCGCGCCTTAACGGGAAGACTGCTTCCCGGAAGTGCAATCCGCTGAGCTCACGTTATGGAAAACGAAATCACTCGACATCGGATCACCTCCTTTCGATTGGTTGAACACGGCCCAAAGAATGGGGTGTGTCGCGGCAAATGACAAGGTGCCGCAACGGAATGGCCAGACGGGAAATCCTCGAGTAGTGCATTTGCGCAACAGATCGGGATTGCGGTCCCAAGGCGAATTGGACGACAGTGGCTCAAGCCAGCGGGCGTATTCGACGTATCGGGAGGTGGGAATGAATGCCGCCGACAGGGCCGCGCGGATCGTGCGAACGGTCGTCGAGACTCTGAAGCCCGGCTTTGCGGTCAGGCTGTGGACCGGCGAGCGGATCGGCCCCGCCGGCGGTCCGGTGCTCGCCATCAACGACCAGGACATCGTCTGGCAACTGGTGCGGCGGCCGGCCTTCTCGACGCTGGTCGAGATGTGGATATCCAAGACCGTCGACATCGAAGAAGGCACGCTGTTCGATTTCTACGCCCTGCCTTCGCAAGGCAAGCTCAAGACGAAGCTCAAGTCCCTGCCGAAGCTGGCAATCCTGCGCGACCTGCCGGCTGTCTTGTTTTCGCGAAGGCAGATGACGGCGCGCACCGACCTCTCCGGGCGCAATCCCTATGTCAGCGGGTCGAACAAGGCGGCGATCCAGCATCACTACGACATCTCGAATGCCTTCTACCGGCTCTTCCTCGACGAGCGCATGGTCTACAGCTGCGGTTACTTCCAGGATTTCGCCAATGGCATCGACCAGGCACAGGTCGACAAGCTCGATCACATCTGCCGCAAGCTCAGGCTGAAGCCAGGCGAAAGTCTGCTGGACATCGGCTGCGGCTGGGGCGCGATGCTCATCCATGCGGCGAAGAACTACGGCGTCGTCGGCCACGGCGTCTCGCTGTCGCAAGCCCAGACGGAGCTTGCCCGCGAGCGCATTCGCGCCGAGGGGCTGGAGGATCGCATCACCATCGAGATAAAGTCGTATGCCGAGCTCTCCGGCACGTTCGACAAGATCTCGTCGATCGGCATGTTCGAGCATCTGGGGCTCGCCAACCACGACGCCTACTTCTCGGCCGTCAATCGCCTGCTCAAGCCCGGCGGCATCTATCTGCACCACGCCATCACCAGGCGCAGCAAGGGCGACATCCGCAAGACACTGCGCAAGGGCCCGGAATACAAGGCGCTGATCAAATATATCTTTCCCGGCGGCGAGCTCGACACGATCGGCATGACGCTCGGCAATCTCGAGGCGCATGGCTTCCTGGTCCATGACGTCGAGAACTTGCGTGAGCACTACGCGCGCACCTGCAGGCTCTGGGCGGAGCGTCTGCACGCGCGCTTCGATGAGGCGATCGCCGAGGTCGGCGAGGCGAAGGCGCGGCTCTGGCTGCTCTATCTCTCCGGCTGCTCGATTGCCTTCGAGCGGGCCTCGGCGCAGATTTTCCAGACCGTCGCCACCAGGCGCGCGCGGGGGCCAAGCGGCCTGCCGCCAACGCGTGTGGATTTGTATCGATAAGCCTACACGAAGCGCATCGGCGCGCCGACCTCGATCCGCGCGGGCCGGTCGACGGTGCAGTAGACGCCGAGATTGTGGGCGTTGTGGCGCACCAGGTTGCGCAGGATGCCTGGATCGTTGTCGAAGCCGTCCTGCGCAATGATGGTGAAGCCGCAGCGGCGGCAGGGTTCCGAGATGGTGAGCAGCAGATCGCCGACCGCAAGCTTGCGGCCGATCCATTCCGTCTCCGGGAAAGAGCCTTCGACCGGCTCCATGTCGACGACGATGTTGGGGCGGAAGCGGCGCGGATCGGCCGCCCCTTCCGGATGCAGCGTCTTCAACCGCGCCAGCGAGGCGGTGGTCAGCAGATGGATCGGCGCCTTGCGATAGCGCGCCTGCGTCAGCGGACCGGCATAGGCCGGCGGCGCGTTCTCCCGGCCGAACGGCCGGATCGAGGCAGTGAAGCCGAGATAGGCAGACACGGCATGATCGCATTCGGTGCCGGGCGCGCTCAGCCAGTCGCCGCCGGGGACGGCCACCTCAAGTTCGCGATCGTTGGTCAGCCGGGTGCGGATACGCGGCACCTTGTGCCATTTGGCGTCGCGGTCGGGCCGGGCAATCTCGTTGTCCGCGGCATCCACGAGGCCGAACAGACGGTCGCCGTCGATGGTTTCGCGGCCGACCGAGATCGCGTCCTGGCGCTCGCCGGCGAGCGAGCTCGCCGGATAGCGCCAGAGATGACTGACGGTTCCGAGCACCGCCTTGTCTGTCATCAGGCCCTTTTGTTCTGCCGGTTGGCGACCAGGTCGTCGACGACCGCCGGATCTGCGAGCGTCGAGGTGTCGCCGAGCGCGCCGTAATCGTCCTCGGCGATCTTGCGCAGGATGCGCCGCATGATCTTGCCCGAGCGGGTCTTGGGCAGGCCCGGAGCGAACTGGATCTTGTCTGGTGTCGCGATGGCGCCGATCTCCTTGCGGACATGGGTGACGAGCTCCTTGCGGAGATCTTCGCTCGATGTCGTGCCGGCCATCAGCGTGACGTAGCAGTAAATCCCTTGCCCCTTGATGTCGTGCGGATAGCCGACGACGGCGGCTTCCGAGACCATGTCATGGCTGACCAGCGCCGACTCCACTTCGGCCGTGCCCATGCGGTGGCCGGAAACGTTGATGACGTCGTCGACGCGGCCGGTGATCCAGTAGTAGCCGTCGGCGTCGCGACGGCAGCCGTCGCCGGTGAAGTACTTGCCCTTGTAGGTCGAGAAATAGGTCTGCACGAAGCGGTCGTGATCGCCATAGACCGTGCGCATCATGCCGGGCCATGCATCGATGATGCAGAGATTGCCGTCGGCCGCTCCTTCGAGCACCTTGCCCTCGCCGTCGACCAACTGCGGCCTGACGCCGAAGAAGGGCCGCGTAGCCGAACCCGGCTTGAGGTCGGTGGCGCCTGGCAGAGGCGTGATCAGGATGCCGCCGGTCTCGGTCTGCCACCAGGTGTCGACAATCGGCAGTTTGGCGTTGCCGACGACGTTGTAGTACCACTCCCAGGCTTCCGGATTGATCGGCTCGCCGACGGTACCAAGCACGCGCAGCGACTTGCGCGAGGTCTTCTTCACATGGCTGTCGCCGGCGCCCATCAGCGCGCGCAACGCCGTCGGCGCGGTGTAAAAGATGTTGACCTGGTGCTTGTCGATGACTTCCCAGAAGCGCGACTGCGACGGGTAGTTCGGCACGCCTTCGAACATCAGCGTCGTGGCGCCGTTGGCTAATGGCCCGTAGACGATGTAGCTGTGACCGGTGACCCAGCCGACATCGGCGGTGCACCAGTAGACGTCGCCGTCGTGATAGTCGAAGACATATTGGTGTGTCATCGAGGCATAGACGAGATAGCCGGCCGTGGTGTGCAGCACGCCCTTCGGCTTGCCCGTCGAGCCCGAGGTGTAGAGGATGAACAGCGGGTCCTCCGCCTTCATCTTCTCCGGCTTGCAGTCGGCCTTAACGGTCGCTGCCTCGTCGTGGTACCAGACGTCGCGACCCGGCACCCAGCCGGTCTTGCCGCCGGTGCGCCGCACGACCACCACCTTCTCGACCTTCGTGCCGGCCTTGGCTGCGATGTCGATCGCCTTGTCGGCGTTGTCCTTCAGCGGGATCGGCTTGCCGCCGCGCAGGCCCTCGTCCGTAGTGACGACGACGGTCGACTTGCAGTCGTCGATGCGCCCGGCGAGAGCGTCGGGCGAGAAGCCGCCGAAGACGACCGAGTGGATGGCGCCGATGCGGGTGCAGGCCAGCATCGCATAGGCCGTCTCCGGGATCATCGGCATGTAGATGGTGACGCGGTCGCCTTTCTTGACGCCGTGCTTCTTCAGCACGTTGGCGAAGCGGCAGACATGCGCGTAAAGCTCGTTGTAGGTGATCTTCCTGTCATCGTAGGGGTTGTCGCCCTCCCAGATGATGGCGGTCTGGCCGCCGCGCTTCTTCAGATGCCGGTCGATGCAGTTGTAGGAAACATTGGTCTGCCCGTCCTCGAACCACTTGATCGAAACCTTGCCGTCGAAGGAGGTGTTCTTGACCTTGGTGAACGGCTTGAACCAGTCGATACGCTTGCCGTGCTTGCCCCAGAACTTGTCCGGGTTCTTCACGCTGTCGGCGTACCATTTGAGATAGGTTTCGTTGTCGATCAGCGCGTTCTTCTTCCACGCCGGCTGGACGCGGTGCACATGAACATCGGACATTTCTTTGCCTTCCTCCCAAACCGTTCCGCCGGCTTAGATCGCCGGCGGTATCGCGGCGACGCAGCCGCGAATTCGCGGGCATTATTAACAGTTCCGTCGTGACGGCAATATTAGACGTTGGATTCGCGCGGCGGGATGACGCAGGGGAAACGCTGAAACGCTGTCAGCACTCGTTACCCATCGCTGCTAACCAACTGTTTTGGCGAAGGAAAAGCCGGTTGCGATCAGCAAAATTCAATAGACAGTTAAGCAACTGAGCGCAGAATCGAACATTGGGAGGAAAGGAGATCGAGCCTTAAGGGGGCTGCCATGCACGACCACTCCGAAATGGACCTGATGCTCAGGGGCTATGGGTTGACCACGGCCAAAATCCTCTACCACTTCCCCGACCACCCGCATTTGCTGCAAAGCTTCATTTGGCAGGACTACGACGTCGCGCCGAAGTTTCCGGTGCTGATCCGCTTCATCGAATTCTGGAAGACGAAGCTCGACGGACCGCTGCATTCGGTCACCTACACGCATCAGAAGCTGATCGCGCCGAACGAGTGGCGGAAGGTGGATGGGGAGTTTTTATTGCATTGAGGCGTCGCCCATAATCTCCCCCCTTGAGGGGGAGATGTCGCCGAAGGCGACAGAGGGGGTCGCCGCGCGTGGAGCGCCAATGCCCTCCATGACGAGAGA
>NZ_RZSL01000173.1:0-10528 GCF_003997355.1 Mesorhizobium sp. M1E.F.Ca.ET.041.01.1.1
AGATCATCCCGCTCTGCCCCTTCGCCAACGCCCAGTTCCGCCGCCATCCGGAATGGGCGGACGTGCTGAAGCAGTAAGCGCGGCGTTCCCTTCTCCCCTTGTGGGGTGAGCAGCCGGTTCGTCGAAGACGAATTCATCGTGCCAGTGGCACGATGAAAGGCCGGCGAACGCCGGGACGCTGCGAAGCAGCGGGGACCCGGCAGGGTGGATCGGCCACCCCCGGCCCTTCGCAGGCTCAGGGCGTTCGAAGCTCGAAAAGCCAAGCAATTGGCTTTTCGTCCGCTAACGCGGACCGCTTCTCACCCCACGAGGGGAGAAGGAAGAGGCCCAGCCACAAACGCGAACACGCCTCTGGCATTTGCGCAGTTCGGCCATCTTGCCTAAGTAGACAGTTCGTTCGGACGAAACCTCCGTCCCGCCTGTCACCGAATTGAATGGCTTCCCTGATGACCGAAACCGACCTCATCCCCGTTTTCGACGGCCACAACGACACGCTGCTTCGGCTCTACCAGTCGAAGGAAGCGGATGTCGAAAAGCTGTTTATCGAAGGGACGCCGGGCGGCCATATCGACCTGCCGCGCGCCAACAAAGGCGGCTTTGCCGGCGGCATGTTCGCGATCTTTCCGCCGCCGGTCGAAAAGACCAAGCGCAGCGCCGTGCCGCCGGCGCCGAGCGACGACGAACCTCTGCCGCCGGAACTGCCGCGCGCCGAGGCGATCACCTCCACCATCGGCATGGCCTCGATCCTGTTCAGGCTGGAGCGCGCCGGCGCGCTGACCGTCTGCCGCAGCGCCGGCGATATCCGCGAGGCGATGGCGAAGGGCTCGATCGCGGCGGTCTTCCATATCGAAGGCGTCGAGGCGATCGACCCGGAGCTCACCATGCTCGACGTGTTGCACGCCGCCGGCCTGCGCTCGCTGGGCATCGTGTGGAGCCGTCCTAACGCTTTCGGCAATGGCGTGCCGTTCCGCTTCCCCTCCTCGCCCGATACCGGGCCTGGCCTCACCGATGCCGGCAAGGTGCTGGTCAAGGCCTGCAACCAGCTCAGGATCATGATCGACCTCTCGCATCTCAACGAGAAGGGTTTTCGTGACGTGGCGGCGCTCAGCGATGCGCCGCTGGTCGCGACCCATTCCAACGTGCATGCGATCTGCGGCCATTCGCGCAACCTGACCGACTGGCAGCTCGGCGCGATCCGCGAAACGGGCGGCATGGTGGGCCTGAACTTCGCCACCGGCTTCCTGCGCGAGGACGGCCGCATGAATGCCGACACCGGCCTCGACATCATGGTGCGCCACATCGATTCGCTGCTGCAGGCGCTCGGCGAGGACGGCGTCGGCCTTGGCTCCGATTTCGACGGCGCCATGATCCCGGCAGTGATCGGCGACGTTGCCGGCCTGCCCAAGCTCATCGACGCGCTCGCCGCGCGCGGCTTCGGACGCGCGCTGATCGAGAAGATCGCTTATCGCAACTGGTTGAATGTGCTCGAGAGAACCATAGGGTAGGACTACGCCTACTGCGCGTAGCCGATGCGCTTCAGCCATTCCTTGTCGACGCCGCGGTCGCGGATGATCGGCAAGGGGTCCTCGTGGTCGAGCCTCGCGCAGATGCGGTAGACCTCGAGCGTCTCGGCGTTCATCTCGCCGCGCTTGAAGAAATACATCGCCGCCGCGTAGCGGGTGCGGCCGGACCCCATCTCGCCGAGCGGCGTGTTGACCAGCTCCCACTGCTCGGCGGCTTCCGCCTCCGCCTCATCCGCTTCGCTTGCCATTTTAGAAATCCGCCGGCGGGTTGGCGGTGCGGCGGTCGAGCCTGATGAAGGGCCGCGGCGCGATCTTCGCCCGCTTCATCAGCTTCTGGTACTGCAATTCGCGCATGGCATAGATCTCGACCCAGAGGTCGTCGACGATCGTGTCGCCATAGGGCCTCTGCAACGAGGCGATGGCGATGTTGCGCTTGGCCATGGGCGACCACATCGCCGAGCTCACCAGCCCGACCTCCTGGCTTTTGCGATAGTAGACGATGGCATGCTCGGCCGGGACGTTGCCTTCGATCTCAAGCCCGACCAGCACGTGGCGCAGCTTCTTCCTTGCCCGGGCTTCGAGGATGGCGCGGTGGCCGTTGAAGTGGCCTTTCTCCGGATCGACCATGAAGCCGAGGCCGATCTCGTCCGGCATGCGCAGGCGGTCGGCGCGGATGGCGTGCTCGGCGGTGGTGAAGTCGGCATTGGCGACGATCAGCCCAGCCTCGAGCCGGGCGCGGTTCAGCGCCGTGTAGCCGATGGCGCGGATGCCGCGCAGCTCGCCAGCCGCCATCAGCCGGTCCCACAGGCTCAGCGCCTTGCCGGCAGGCACGAACAGCTCATAGCCGAGGTCGCCGGTGAAGCCGGTGCGCGAGATGGTGACGGCAGCGCCGTCATGCGCGAACTCGGCGAGGTCGAAGACCTTCAGCCGTTCGACGTCGGCGAAGCCCGCGTCGCGCAGGATGGCGAAGGAGGTGGGGCCCTGCAGCGCGAGCCCGGCGACGGCCTCGGTCTCTTCCTCGACGATGACGTCGTAGCCTATTGCGCTGTCGAGCAGCCAGGGCAAATGCCGCTCCTGCGAGCACAGCCGAAAGCGCGTCGACGACAGCCGGAACAAGGTGCCGTCGTCGAGCACGAAGCCCTCGTCATCGCACAGGCGGTGTAGTGAACGCGGCCGGGCTTCAGTCTGGTCACGTCGCGCAGCGTGACGCGGTCGAGATAGGCTTCGGCGTCCGGGCCCTCGATCCGGTATTTCGTCATCGGCGAGATGTCGAAGAGCGCCGCCTGGCTGCGGATGGCGAAATATTCGAGCTCTTCGTCCCACAGCGAATGCGGTGCGCGGTAGCCGGCCCAGTTGTACCAGTCGTTCTTCAGCGCCAACGCGTCGATGCGCTGCTGGAAGGGCGTGTCGTGCCGGAGCGTGCGGAAGTGGGATTGTGCCAGGGTGCGGGCGGTCGATGGTTGGATGGTGGGATGATGGTTCATGACGGCGTTCCTTCGCGCCCCCCTCTGTCCTGCCCTTCCTCCGCAGCAGCTGCGCTGCAGCTTCGGAGGGTGGACCGGACATCTCCCCCACAAGGGGGGAGATCAGCCGTGCCAATCTCGAACGTTGGAAAAGGGGGCGCCGCCGGGCGAAGCTGCCGATCTCCCCCCAAGTGGGGGAGATGTCCGGCAGGACAGAGGGGGGCGCCGTAGAGTGCGACTTCAGCGATTTGCAAAAACATCCCTAGGCCCTCATCGCAATAATGCGGCGCGCGGCGTTGAGGCCGGGCGCGCCGGAAATGCCGCCGCCCGGATGCGAGCCGGCGCCGGCAAGGAACAGGCCTTCGAGCGGCGTGTCGTAGCCCGACCAGCCGGAGACGGGCCGCGACATCAGCATCTGATCGGCCTGCAATTCGCCGTGGTGCCAGTGGCCGCCGGGCATGCGGTAGCGCGCCTCGAGGTCGGCCGGCGTCAAAAGCTCGGCATGGCGCACCGTCGCGCCGATCCCCGGAGCATAGGCTTCGAGCTGCGCCATGATTGCGTTCAGGAATTGCGGCTTGCCGGCGGTCCAGCCCTGCCTCAACGCATAGGGCGCGTATTGCACCACGGCCGAGAGCACGCAGGCGCCGGATGGCGCCAGCGTGGGATCGGCGAGGCTGGGCAGCGTGATCTCCATCACTGGCTCGGGTGAGAACTCGCCATATTTCGACGGGTTGAAAGCGCGCTCGACATGGTCGGGCGAAGGGGCGATGACCAGCCGGCCCTTGGGGCCAGCGGCGTCGACGCCGGTGAATTGCGGCGGCCGGTCGAGCGCCAGATGGAGCTTTGCCGCGTCGCCCTTCATGCGGATGTTCCTCACCTTGCGAACAAAGCCGGTGTCGACCTCGCGCGGCCCGACGAGATCGAGGATCGTCGTTGCCGGGTTGATTGCGGAGACGACCGTCTTGGCCCGCAGCGTCTCGCCGCCTTGCGTGACGACGCCGACGGCGCGGCCCTTCTCGACGATGACCTTGGCGACCGGCGAGGTTTGGCGGATCGAGACGCCAGCCTTTTCTGCAGCCGAGCGGATGGCGGCGACGACGGCGCCCATGCCGCCTTTCGGTAGTATCTGCGCGCCGGCAAGGCCGCCGATCTCGCCGGTCAGCCGGTAGTAGAGGCCAAGCAGCGAGGTCGGCGAGCGCGGACCGAGATGGCTGCCGAGCGTCGCGTCGAAGGCGAGCAGGCCCTTCAGCCTGTCGTCCGAAAGCTGCTCGTCGAGCAGGTCGCAGACGTTCATCAAGAGCACGCGCAGGAAGTCGCGCATGTCTTCCTTGCCGAGCCGCTTCAGCGCCAGCGCGGTCTGGCCGAGCCCGGTCATCTCGGCGAGCGACATGCCGGCAGGGTCCGGCGGCCGGCGCGACAGGAAAGGCTTCAGCACGCCGGCATAGCGCAGCAACTGCGCGCGCAGATCCCTCCAGGCGGACTGCTCCGACGGGGTGGCGCCGGTCAGCACCTCGCCATAGGCGCCGTGCAGCACCAGCGGACCGTTCTTCGACAACGCGACCGAGGGCACGAAATCGCCGCGCTCGACCTTCAGCCCATGGCGTTCCAGCTCCAGTGTCTTCACCACATCGGGGTGCAGGCGGTTGAGCAGATGGGCGACCGCGGAGACTCGGAAGCCGGGCGCGAATTCCTCGGTGCGCGCCGCGCCGCCGACATCGTTGCCGGCCTCGAGCAGCAGCACCTTGCGGCCCGACTTTGCCAGCATGGCGGCGGCGACAAGGCCGTTGTGGCCGCCGCCGATGACGATGGCGTCCCAATTCACTTCAGATGACGTCATGGGCCGGGCCCATATGCAGGGTTGGCTTGGCAAGATCGCGCAGGATCTCGATGGCAGCGTTGCGTCCGGGCGCGCCCATGACGCCGCCGCCCGGATGGGTGGAAGAGCCGCACATGTAGAGACCGCCGACAGGGGAGCGGTATTGCGCGTAGCCCGGCACCGGGCGGTTGAAGAGCAATTGGTCGAAGGTGAGTTCGCCCTGAAAAATGTTGCCTTCGGTGAGGCCGACCTCGGCCTCGATCTCGCGCGGCGTGCGCACTTCCATATGGACGATGCGGTCACGGAAGCCGGGCGAATATTGTGCGATCTGCGCAATCACGCTCTCGGCGAAGCCGTCGCGGTCGGCGTCCGTCCAGTCGCGGCCGTCTATCCTGGGCGGCGCATATTGGATGAAGCAACTCATGAAATGCTTGCCGGGCGGTGCCATGGTCGGGTCGAGCGTGGTCGGGATCACCATGTCGAGGAAGGGATCGGCCGACCAGCGTCCGGCCTTCCAGTCGTCATAGGCGCGCTCCATGCGCTCGATGGAATCGGTGAAATGCATGTCGGCGCGATAGACCGGCGAATCCTTGGGCAAGGCCGGGAATTCGGGCAGCGAATCCAGCGCGATGTTGACCTTGCCGGACGAGCCGCGGATTTTGAAATTCCGGACACGGCGCAGGAAGATGTCGGGCAGTTCCTTTTCCTCGACCAGCTTCAGGAAGGTGCGCTTGACGTCGGCGTTGGAGATGACGAGCTTGCCGTAGACCTCCTCGCCGCCGGCAAGCACGACGCCCTTGGCCTTGCCGTTCCTGATCAGCACGTGGTCGACCTCGGCGCCGGTGCGGATGGTGCCGCCAGAGGCCTTGAGGGAGGCGGCGAGCGCCTTGGTGACGGCGCCCATGCCGCCGCGCGCATAGCCCCAGGCGCCGACCGAGCCGTCGACCTCGCCCATATAGTGGTGGAGGAGCACATAGGCCGTGCCGGGCGACATCGGTCCGAGCGCCGTGCCGATGATGCCGGAAAGCGCGAAGTTCGCCTTGATGACGTCGGTCTCGAAATACTCGCCGAGGAAGTCGGAGATCGACATCGTCCAGAAGCGAAGCGTCAGCGCCATCTCCTCGGCCGTGAGACCGGCGAATTTCCGGCCGAGATAGAGCAACTCGCCGAGGTCGCGCGGCTTGAAGCTGGTCGGGTCGGGCGCGGTGCGCATCAGCAGCGGCTGGATGAAGCGGCACTGTCTTGTGACGTCGCGCGAATAGCGGTCATAGGCCTCGGCGTCGCGCTTGGAAAAGCGCGCGAACTCGCGGCGGTGCGCATCGTGGTCGCGGTAGTTGGCGAGGTAGTCGCCGTCTCGGGTGAAGACCGCGCCGCCCTCATAGGAGATCACCTGCAGGCCGAAGCGCGGCAGCTCCAGGTCGCGCATGATCTCGGGCCGAAACAGCGAGCAGACATAGGAGTAGTTGGAATAGAGAAAGCCCGGCGTCAGCTCGCGACTGGTGGCTGCACCCCCGACCCAGTCGTTCTTCTCGACCACCAGTACATCGAGCCCGGCGCGCTGCAGGTAACAGGCGTTGACCAGCCCGTTATGGCCACCGCCGATGACGATCGCGTCCCATGTCTTCATGCGCGCTCTCCCTCCATCCGGCCGCCCCTTCATTTTTTTGATGATCTTGACCCTGATTGCCCGAATTTGGCACGGCTAACGGCTTTTTGTCCAGCTATATTGAATGAATGTTCAACAAATGGTGTTGCTTTTTCCCCTTGATGCGCTAGGCTTTCCACGCATTTCTGGGCCTGCATGACCGAAAGGGCCAAAATCGGCTTTGGGGCTAAAAGATCGATGATCGAAACGGCTGACGCCGAGCCGGAATATGAGGATACCGCCATCCGCTTCCTCGAAGCGCTCTGGGGCGACGGCTATCTGTCGCCGGGTGGTCCCGAAGAAGTCGACCGCGTGGTCGAAGGCCTGGCGCTCAAGGGCAAGACGATTCTCGATATCGGCTGCGGCGCCGGCGGCATCACGCTGCATCTGGTCGCGCGCCATGGCGCGGCGCATGCGACCGGTTTCGATGTCGAAAGGCCGGTGATCGAGACGGCAAGGCGGCGCGCCGCCACGCAAGGTCTCGAAGACCGCGTCCGCTTCGTCCAGGCGCCGCCGGGGCCGCTGCCTTTTGCGGACACTTCCTTCGATGTCGTCTTCTCCAAGGACGCGCTGTTGCATGTGCCGGACAAAGACGCGCTGTTCGCAGAAATCTTCCGCGTGCTGAAGCCGGGCGGCGTGTTCGCCGCGTCGAACTGGATGATCGGGCATGACGGCGAGCCGTCGCCAGAGATGAAGGCCTATGTCGCAGCCGAGGGGCTCTCCTTCGCCATGGCTTCGCCGGCGCGCTACGCCGAAGCGATGCGGCGCGCCGGCTTTACCGACATCACCATACGCGACCGCAATCCATGGTACCGCGAGGTCGCGCGGGAGGAACTGGCTCGCCTCAAGGGACCGCTTTATCGACCCGTCGCCGCCGCGGTCGGCGCGGCCTATGTCGACAAGAACATCCGGACCTGGGAGGCGATGCAGAAGGTGCTTGACAGTGGCGAGCACCGCCCCACTCATCTGCGCGGTTGGAAGCCGGTTGGGTAGCCGGCAATGCTGGAGACCGTCACGCTCATGAAGACTGTAGAGGCCGGGGACATCGCCCCCGAACCGGCGCGAAAAGGCGATGCCGAGAAGCGCGGCCGCAAGGCCTCGAAAGAGGTCCGGCAGCTGCAACTGATCGAGGCGACGATCGATTCACTGGCCAAGCGCGGCTATGCCGAAACGACGATGGCCAATGTCGCGGATGGCGCAGGCCTGTCGCGCGGCATCGTCAACTTCCATTTCGAGAGCAAGGAAAAGCTCCTGATCGCCACGCTGCAGCACATGTATGACGAGTATTCGGCGCATTGGCGCACAGCCTTGCAGAAGGCGGGCAACGATCCGGCGCGACAATTGCAGCATCTGGTGTGGGCCGATTTCGATCGATCGATCTGCAACAAGCGCAAGCTCGCGGCTTGGCTCGCCTTCTGGGGCGAAGCCAAGTCGCGGCCGATCTACCAGGCGCTGAGCAGCTCGCGCGACAATCACTACCAGCAGGTCTTCATCGATCTCTGCACGACGCTCAAACAGAGCGGTGGCTATGCCTATGAGCCCCAGGCCATCGCGCTGGCGCTCAGCGCCATGCTCGAGGGCCTGTGGCTGCGGCTGATGATGGGGACGGAGGACACCACGCGCGAGACCGCACTGCAGGCGGCGAACGCGTTTTTGGCCGCCGCCTTCCCGAAACACTATGGCTAGCAAAAGCCGGGGGTTCTCAACAGCCGGCCTACAAGACCGGCAAGACCAAAAGAGGATGGAACAGCATGAAGAATCTTAGCCGACGTCTGACTTTGACCTTGGCGCTTGGGAGCGCGATCGCGGCTTCGGCGGCGGCGTTCGCCGTCGCCGCCGACAAGGACCTGACCGTGTTCGACTGGTCCGGCTACGAGGACCCGAGCTTCCACGGCAAATATATCGAGAAGAACGGCGACTCGCCGACCTTCGCCTTCTTTGGCGACGAGGATGAGGCTTTCGAAAAGATCCGCTCCGGGTTCAAGTCCGATCTAGGCCATCCCTGCTCGCAAAGCGTGGTGAAGTGGCGCGAAGCGGGACTGCTGCAGCCGCTCGACACTTCGAAGATCACCGGCTGGAAGGACCTCAATCCCGGCATCATGGCGATGAAGGCCCTCGCCACCACGCCCGACGGCAAGGCCTGGTTCATGCCCTGGGACTGGGGCGACACCCAGCTCACCTACAATTCCGATAAGATCGCCGAAAAGGACGTGCAGTCGCTGAAGACCTTCGCCGATCCGAAATACAACGGCCGGGTCTCGATCCCCGACAATGTCGACGACGCCTATGCGCTGGCCAGTCTCGCCATCGGGTTGAAAGATTGGACCAAGATGACGGACGCTGAGTTCAGCCAAGCGTCCGACTTCCTGCGCCAGGTGCACAAGAATGTCCGCTCCTACTGGACCGACACCACTGACATCGTGCAGCTGCTCTCGGGCGGCGAGGTCGACCTCGCCTGGGCCTGGAACGACGCGACGGTGCAGTCGGTCAAGGCCGGCGTGCCGATCAAGTCCAAGAAGGACACCGACGAGGGCATCTCGACCTGGGTGTGCGGTTACGTGCTGTTCAAGGACGCGCCCGGCAACGTCGACAAGGCCTATGACTATCTCAACGCCGTCAACGATCCGGACGTCGCCAAGGTGCTGGTGAAGGACTGGGGCTATGGCCAGGCCAACGCCAAGGGCATGGCCGGCGTCGACCAGGCGGTGCTGAAGGAAAAGGGCTACGACAACGTGGAAAAGTGGGTCGACAAGACGCTGTTCCAGCAGCCGCTGCCTTCCGAGCTCAAGCTGAAGATGATCGCCGAATTCGAGAAGATCAAAGCCGGCTATTGAGCGCTGGCTTGAAGTCTCGCCCGCTCCGCGTCCGAGCGGAACGGGCAGGCTCGCCAAAAACGCTGAATTCTCCTAACTTCCGCCAATGCGTTCGCGACGGGGGAGTTTTTCGCACCATGAAATTCGTGTTTCGCCGTTTTGCGCTTGCGGCCGTCGTCACCCTCGGCGCCGGTGCGGCCTATGCGCTCGCCGAGGGTGGCGGCGATCTCGTCGTCTTCGACTGGTCGGGCTATGAGGATCCGCTGCTGCATCCAGCCTACACCGCCAAATACGGCGCCGAGCCGAGCTTCTCCTTCTTCGGCGACGAGGACGAGGCGTTCGAGAAGATGCGCGCCGGCTTCAAGGCCGACATCGCGCATCCCTGCTCGCAGAGCGTGGTGAAGTGGCGCGAGGCCGGACTGCTGCAGCCGCTCGACACATCGAAGATCGCCGGCTGGAAGGACCTCAATCCCGGCATCATGGCGATGAAGGATCTGGCGACCACCGCCGACGGCAAGGCCTGGTTCATGCCCTTCGACTGGGGCAACACCTCCCTGCTCTACCGCACCGACAAGGTGACGGCGGACGAGGCGCAGTCGCTGAAAGTCTTCGCCGACCCCAAGTTCAAGGGCCGCGTCACCATCGGCGACAATGTCGACGATGCGTATGCGCTGGCAAGCCTGGTCATCGGGCTGAAGGACTGGACCAAGATGACCGACGAGCAGTTCAGCCAAGCTTCCGCGTTCCTGCGCGACGTGCACAAGAACATCCGCTTCTATTGGACCGACGACACCGACCTCAACCAGGCCTTCACCGGCAACGAGGTCGATCTGGTCTGGGGCTGGAACGAGACCTATGTGACGCTGAAAGGACAAGGACTGCCGATCGAGATGAACCGCAACACCAAGGAAGGCCTGTCGACCTGGGTGTGCGGCTATGTGCTGATGAAGGACGCGCCGGGCAAGCTCGACCAGGCCTATGATTTTCTGAACGCCGTCAACGCGCCCGACGTTTCGGAGTATATGGTGAAAACCTTCGGCTACGGCCACGGCAACAATGCCGGCATGGCGGCGATGGACCGGAAGCTGCTCACCGACCGCGGTTTCGACAATCTCGACAAGTTCCTCGACAAGACGCTGTTCCAGCAGCCGGTCGCGCCGGAGCTCAAGCAGCGGATGGTTGCCGAGTTCGAGAAGATCAAGGCCGGCTATTGAGCAGCAAGATCGAAAGGACCGACGTCATAGTCGTCGGCGCCGGCTTCACCGGCC
>NZ_RZSL01000174.1:0-10520 GCF_003997355.1 Mesorhizobium sp. M1E.F.Ca.ET.041.01.1.1
CTTTATCTGTGAAATCGCAGCGTAGGCCGCACGATGCCGGCTGTCTGGCACACGACGCCGCAGCCGGCCATCGATAAAGGCGGACGCACCAGGCAGGCGAGGAGAAAAGGCATGGCGGATCTGGCAGGCAAGGTGGCTGTGGTCACCGCGGCGGCGCAAGGCATCGGCCGGGCAAGCGCGCTGGCTTTCGCCAAGGCAGGCGCCACGGTTCACGCCACCGACATCAACGAGCCGCAGCTGGCTGAACTCGCCAAGACATCCGGCATCAAGACCCGCAAGCTCGACGTGCTGAACGACGCGGCCGTCGCTGCTGCCTTCGCCGAGATCGGCCCGGTCGACGTGCTGTTCAATTGCGCCGGCTTCGTCCATTCGGGCTCCATCCTCGAAATGAAGGATGAGGACCTCGACTTCGCCTTGAACCTCAATGTCCACTCGATGATCCGCACCATCCGCGCCGTGCTGCCCGGCATGCTGGAGCGCGGCGACGGCTCGATCATCAACATAGCGTCGCTGGCGAGCTCGCAGAAGGGCGTGCCGAACCGCTTCGTCTATGGCCTGACCAAGGCGGCGGTCGTCGGCCTCACCAAAGCGGTCGCCGCCGACTATGTCGCCAGAGGAATCCGCTGCAATGCCATCTGCCCGGGCACGGTCGAGAGCCCGTCGCTGCAGGACCGCATGCATGCGCAGGGCGACTATGAGGCGGCGCGTGCCGCCTTCATCGCCCGTCAGCCCATGGGAAGGCTGGGTACGCCCGAGGAGATCGCCGATCTCGCCGTCTATCTGGCGGGAGCGACCTACACGTCGGGTCAGGCCTATAATATCGACGGCGGCTGGTCGATCTGATCGCCGCCGGGAAAAGACCGTTGGCGGACAGAAAGATCGCGCCCAACCCCGCGTTAATTGGCAGAGGATCGGAAAGTCTGAAAATCCTGCCCGCCGGCGGCCCTGAGCGCCATGCGTGCTTGCCGGAGATCGGGCTGACGAATACGGTCCGCCGGCCTTCGCAGTGAAGCCGTCATCCGGGCGAAGAGTGTTGCAAAACGGCCTTTGGCCGCAAGGTGGAGAAGAAAGATGAAGTTGTTGCGCTATGGCGAGGCAGGCAGCGAACGGCCCGGTCTGCTCGATCAGGATGGGACAATCCGCGACCTTTCGGCCTACATCCCCGACATCGCCGGCACGGCGCTCAATCCGGCTTCGCTGGACGTGCTCTCCAAGCTCGATCCGAAATCGCTTCCGGCCGTTTCCGGCAAGCCGCGCATGGGCGCCTGCGTTGCCGGCACCGGAAAATTCATCTGCATCGGTCTCAACTATTCCGACCATGCCGCCGAGACCGGCGCCACCGTGCCGCCCGAGCCGATCATCTTCATGAAGGCAAGCTCGGCCATCGTCGGGCCGGACGACGACGTGCTGATCCCGCGCGGCTCGGTCAAGACCGATTGGGAGGTGGAGCTTGGCGTCGTCATCGGCAAGACGGCGAAGTATGTCAGCGAGGATGACGCGCTGGATTATGTTGCCGGCTATTGCGTTGCACACGATGTTTCCGAGCGCGCCTTCCAGGCCGAGCGCCAGGGCCAGTGGACCAAGGGCAAGTCCTGCGACACTTTCGGTCCTATCGGCCCCTGGCTGGTGACCAAGGACGAGATCGCCGATCCGCAGAACCTGAAGATGTGGCTGACCGTCAACGGCAAGACCATGCAGAACGGTTCGACCAGGACCATGGTCTTCGGCGTCAAATATCTGGTGTCCTATCTCAGCCAGTTCATGTCGCTGCATCCCGGCGACATCATTTCCACCGGCACGCCGCCCGGCGTCGGCCTCGGCATGAAGCCGCCGGTGTTCCTGAAAGCCGGCGACGTGGTCGAGCTCGGCATCGAAG
Source organism: Mesorhizobium sp. M1E.F.Ca.ET.041.01.1.1 (assembly GCF_003997355.1). NCBI lineage: Bacteria > Pseudomonadati > Pseudomonadota > Alphaproteobacteria > Hyphomicrobiales > Phyllobacteriaceae > Mesorhizobium > Mesorhizobium sp. M1E.F.Ca.ET.041.01.1.1. The sequence goes on from NZ_RZSL01000174.1 coordinate 1,877, forward strand.
GCATGGGCCAGCAGAAGCAGACCTTCAAGGCGGACGAGTAAGGCTCGTATCTGGTCCGGGATTGCGTGAAGACAAATAGCCGGAGCGATTCTGCCAAAACGCTGAACCGCTCCAGCCGCCCGCCTTCGTGACAGGTCGCAGATTTCGCTGCGCCAGGTCGCGAATAGCGATTGAAAGTCATCTCCGGGCAGGGCGTTATGCGGCCCATGAAAGCCGTCATTGAATTCCCTCGCAAGGTCGTCGAATTTCCCGACATGGCCATCGTCATGCCGGATGGCTGCCAGCTGTCGGCCCGCATATGGATGCCGGAGGATGCGGCGGAAAATCCGGTGCCGGCGATCCTCGAGCATCTGCCCTATCGCAAGCGTGACGGCACCATCTTCCGCGATCAGCTGACGCATCCCTATTTCGCCGGCCATGGCTACGCTTCGATCCGCGTCGACATGCGCGGCAATGGCGATTCCGAAGGGCTGATGGACGACGAATATTCCGAGCAGGAATTGCAGGACGCCTGTGACGTCATCGCCTGGGCGGCCGCGCAACCCTGGTGCAACGGCAGTGTCGGCATGATGGGCATCTCCTGGGGCGGCTTCAACTGCCTGCAGGTCGCGGCAAAGCAGCCGCCGGCGCTGAAGGCGGTGATCAGCCTGTGCTCGACCGTCGACCGCTATGCCGACGACATCCACTACAAGGGTGGCTGCCTGTTGCTCGAGAATTTCGGCTGGGCCTCGACGATGCTCTCCTATTCGTCGCGTCCGCCGGATCCGCTGATTGCCGGTGGCAACCGCTGGCGCGACCTGTGGCTCAGCCGGCTGGAGAACCAGCCTTTCCTTCTGCCGCTCTGGCTCAGCCACCAGCATCGCGACGCCTATTGGAAGCGCGGCTCGATCTGCGAGGATTTCTCGGCTGTTCATGCGGCCGTGCTGTCGATCGGCGGCTGGCATGACGGTTACCGCAACACGATCTCCAATCTCGTCACCAACATCGAGGCACCGGTTAAGGGCATCGTCGGGCCCTGGATCCACAAATACCCGCACTACGCCGCGCCCAGTCCGGCCATCGGCTTCCTGCAGGAGGCGCTGCGCTGGTGGGACCGCTGGCTGAAGGGCGCCGAGACAGGCGTCGAGAACGATCCGGACTACCGCGCCTATGTCATGGACAGCGTGCGGCCGGCCCGATGGCATCCGGAGCGGCCGGGCCGCTGGGTGGCGGAGCGGGAATGGCCGTCGCCCAACATCAAGGTCGAGGTGACCGAGCTCGTTCCTGGTGGCGCCAAGCCGGCGATCGTCGCCTCGCCGCAGAATTGCGGGCTCGCCGGCGGCGAGTATTTTCCATTCACCTTCGGTCCGGAATTGCCGGGCGACCAGCGTCCTGACGACGCGCTTTCGGTGTGCTTCGACCAGGCCGAGCTCGAGCAGGCGATCGACATCGTCGGCGCGCCGGAGCTCGAAGTGCGGGTTGCCTCCGATCGGCGCCAGGCCAACATCGCGGTGCGGCTCTGCGACGTGCATCCCGACGGCGCCTCGGAGCTGATCTCCTATGGCGTGCTCAATCTCACGCATCGCAACTCGCATGAGTTCCCGCAGGCGCTGACGCCGGGCGAGACCGTCTCGGCACGCGTCGTGCTCGACCAGTGCGCCTATCGCGTGCCGGTGGGCCACAAACTGCGCGTTGCCATTTCGACAGCCTACTGGCCGATGATCTGGCCTTCGCCGGAGCCGGTGACGCTCGAATTGTCGGCGGCGACGCTCAAGCTGCCGCTTCGCCCGCTGGCGAAAGGCGACGAGGTCTCGTTCGCCGAACCGGAGGGAGCCACCCCCTGGGCGACGGAGACGATCAGGCCCACCAACTCCGAACGGCACATCGACCGCAATGAAAAGACCGGGGTCGTCACACTTTCCATAACGGATGATTTCGGCGAGGTGCGCGACCTTGCGCACGGGCTCGTCAACGGCAGCATCGTCCGGGAGACATGGGCGATCCATCCCGACGATCCGCAGTCGGCGACGGGAAGCACCCATTGGACGCAGACCTTGTCGCGGAATGAATGGTCGGTGCGGACCGAGACCTTCGCCAACATGCGCTCGGACGCCCAAAACTTCATCCTCAGCGCCAGAATCGAGGCCTATGAGGACGAGAAGCTGGTTTTCGAACGCAACTTCGAGCAGGCGATTCCCCGCGCCCTCGTCTGACTGCTGAAAGATTGGTCCAATGCGACGCGCCATTTACGCCACGGCATGTCGCATTCGGTCTTGCTTACAGCTTTCCGTTGCGGTCATTATCCCTCACAAGAAAACAAGAAACGACCGCAAGGTCGAACCATCAGAGTGAGGAACCATAATGTCTAAAGAACTCGAATATCTCAGCCGCCGTGTCGCGTCCGGCAAGCTCAGCCGCCGCGATTTCCTTGGCCGTGCCGCCGCGCTCGGCGTCACCGCTACCTTTGCCAATTCGCTGCTTTCGAGCGCTGCCCGCGCCGCTGGTCCGGTCAAGGGCGGCACGCTGAAAGCAGGCATGGTTGGTGGTGCATCCACCGACAGCCTCGACCCGGCGCTGGACGCCAGCCAGGTTCCGTTTGCCTTCGGCAAAGTCTGGGGCGAGACCTTGGTCGAACTCGCGCCGGGCGGCGGTGTCGAATATCTCATCGCCGAGGAGATCGGCGCGTCGGACGACGCCAAGACCTGGACAATGAAGATCCGCAAGGGCGTCCAGTTCCACAACGGCAAGGAAGTGACCCCGGACGACGTGGTGGCGACGCTGAAGCGCCACAGCGACGAGAAGTCGAAGTCTGGCGCGCTCGGCGTGCTTAAGGGCATCGACACCATCAAGACCGATGGCGGCAATGTCGTGGTCACGCTGAAGGATCCGAACGCCGACATGCCCTATCTGATGGCCGACTACCATCTGATCATCCAGCCGAACGGCGGCATGGACAAGCCCGACGCCGGCATCGGCACCGGCCCATACAAGGTGGCCATCAACAAGCCGGGCGTGAAGTACGGCGGCGAGCGTTTCGCCAATTACTGGCAGCCCGACAAATATGGTCATGCCGACCAGGTCGAGATCATCATCATCAACGACGCAACGGCGCGGACCGCCGCGCTCCAAGGCGGCCAGGTCAACATGATCAACCGCGTCGAGCCGAAGATCGTCGATCTGGTCAAGCGGCTGCCGGGCGTCACCATTCGCGCCGCCTCGGGCCGCGGCTTCTATCCCTTCAACATGTTCTGCGACACCGCACCTTTCGACAACAATGACCTCAGGATGGCGCTGAAGCTCGCCATGGACCGCGAGGAAATGCTGCAGAAGATTCTGCGTGGCTATGGCTCGGTCGGCAACGACATGCCGGTCAACAAAGCCTATCCGCTGTTCTCCGAGGATATCGAGCAGCGCAAGTTCGATCCGGAAAAGGCGGCAGCGCTCTACAAGAAATCAGGCCACAGCGGCTCGATCCTTCTGCGCACCTCCGACGTCGCCTTCCCCGGCGCGGTGGACGCCGCCCAGCTCTATCAGCAGAGCTGCGCCAAGGCCGGCATCAAGATCGAGATCAAGCGCGAGCCCGGCGACGGTTACTGGACTGAAGTCTGGAACAAGCAGCCCTTCTCGCTCTCCTACTGGGGCGGCCGGCCGACGCAGGACCAGATGTACTCGACGGCGTATCTCTCAACCGCCGATTGGAACGACACGCGCTTCAAGCGCCCCGATTTCGACAAGATGGTGCTTGCGGCGCGCGGCGAGCTCGATGAGGCCAAACGCAAGAAGATCTACCGCGACATGGGCGAGATGATGCGCGACGAAGGCGGTCTCATCGTGCCGTTCTTCAACCAGTTCGTCGACGCGACCGGCAAGGGCGTCGAGGGCTGGGTCGACAACCCGGCGCAGGAACTGGCCAACGGCCACGCCCTGATCCAGTGCTGGCTGCAGGCGTGACGAAGGAAAAGGAAGGGCCGGTCGAAACCGGCCCTTCCTTGCTTTCACAGCTTGCCCGAAAGGCAGGCGTCCCTTCCTGAACGTTGCGGGTTGCCGATGTCGTCTCCAATCTTGAAGTTGGTCGCTCAGCGCATCTTGCTGGGCCTGGTTCTTTTGCTGGCTGTTTCGGTCCTGATCTTCGCCGGCACCCAGATTCTGCCTGGTGACGTCGCCCAGGCGATCCTAGGCCAGGCCGCGACGCCCGAGGCCCTGGCCAACCTGCGCGAACAGCTCGGCCTGAATGATCCGGCATGGCTGCGCTACCTGCACTGGCTCGGCGGGATCCTGCACGGCGATTTCGGCACGGCCCAGTCGAGCGGGCTGGACATCGCAAGTTCGATCGGCACCCGGCTGAAGAACACGCTGTTTCTTGCCGCATGCGCGGCGATCGTCGCGGTACCGCTTGCGGTCATTCTCGGACTGATCGCCGTGCGCTACCGCAACGGCTTCGTCGACAAACTGATCTCCGGCCTGGCGCTCGCCTCGACTTCATTCCCCGAATTCTTCATCGGCTATGTGCTGATCTTCGTTTTCGCCGTGCATTGGCAGATCTTCCCGAGCATCTCGACGGTGGATGAATCGACACCTTTCCTCGAGCGGCTGCAGGCCGTCGTTCTGCCGGCTACCGCGCTCACGCTTGTGGTGCTGGCGCACATGATGCGCATGACGCGCGCCGCGATCCTCAACGTTATGCAGTCGGCCTACATCGAGACCGCGGAGTTGAAGGGGCTGAAGCCCTTCGACATCATCCGCAAGCACGCCTTCCCCAACGCGATCGCGCCGATCGTCAACGTCGTCATGCTCAACCTCGCCTACCTTATCGTTGGTGTCGTGGTGGTGGAGGTGATCTTCGTCTATCCCGGCATGGGACAGTATCTGGTCGACCATGTCTCCAAGCGCGACGTGCCCGTGGTGCAGGCGGTCGGGCTGATCTTCGCCGCGGTCTACATCACGCTCAACATAGTGGCGGACATCGCCGCCATCGCGGCCAATCCGAGACTGAGGCATCCAAAGTGACTGGCCCGATACGAAACGATCAGAGGGGGAACTGAGGCGAATGGCGCTGCGACAAATCCCATTCACCGCCTGGATCGGGCTTATCCTGACGGCCGCCTTTGCGTTTTGCGCCATATTCGCGCCGTGGGTCGCGCCGCACGGCAATGGCGAGATCGTCGGCGATGTCTGGGAGCCGATGTCGGCGGCCCATTGGCTGGGCACCGATAATCTCGGCCGCGACCTCATCTCGCGCATGATCTACGGCGCGCGCATCACCATTGAGATCGCGGTGGCGGCGACGGCGCTCTCCTTCTCGCTCGGCTCGATCCTCGGCTTCTCGGCGGCGGTGTTTGGCGGCTGGTTCGACACGCTGATGTCACGCTTCGTCGACCTCCTGATGTCGATCCCGACCCTGATCTTCGGCCTGGTCGTGCTCTCGGTGCTGCCGACGAACACGCTGACGCTGATCCTGGTCATGGGCATCCTCGATTCGACCCGCGTCTACCGCCTGTCCCGCGCGGTCGCCGTCGACATCAACGTCATGGACTACGTCGAGGCGGCGAAGCTGCGCGGCGAGGGCAGTGGCTGGATCATCTTCCGCGAGATCCTGCCCAACGCGCTGTCGCCGCTGGTCGCCGAACTCGGCGTGCGCTTCATCTTCGCCGTGCTTTTCCTTTCGGCGCTGTCCTTCCTTGGCCTCGGCGTGCAGCCGCCGGATTCCGACTGGGGCGGCATGGTCAAGGAAAACAAGGACGGCATCGTCTTCGGTATTCCGGCGGCGCTCATCCCGGCGGCCGCGATCGCGGTTCTGGCCATTTCGGTCAACCTCGTCGCCGACTGGGTGCTCAACCGCACGACAAGCCTCAAGGGAGGGCGCGGGTGATGGCTGACAGCAAAGCAAAATCCGGCCGGCTCCTCGACATCCGCAATCTGCGCATCGAAGCGACGGTCTATCCGCCGGGGGAAGCGCCGAAGACCATCACCCTCGTCCACGACGTCTCGTTGACCCTGGAAAAGGGCAAGGTGCTCGGCCTGATCGGCGAATCCGGCGCCGGCAAATCGACCATCGGCCTGTCGTCGATGGGTTACGGCCGCGGCGGCGTGCGCATCACCGGAGGCGAGGTGATCCTCAATGGCCGCGACATCCTCAAGGCCGGCCCGAAGGGCGTGCGGGCGCTGCGCGGGCGCGAGGTCTGCTACGTCGCGCAGTCGGCGGCGGCCGCTTTCAACCCGGCGCACAAGCTGATCGACCAGGTGGTGGAAGCCGCCCTTCTGCATGGCACCGCGACCCGGGGCGAGGCCGAGAAGCGCGCCGTGGCGCTGTTCAAGAAGCTTAGCCTGCCTAATCCGGAGACGATCGGCGAGCGCTACCCGCACCAGGTCTCCGGCGGCCAGCTGCAGCGCGTGATGACGGCGATGGCGCTCTGCTCGGAACCGGACCTGATCGTCTTCGACGAGCCGACTACGGCGCTCGACGTGACGACGCAGATCGACGTGCTGGCGGCGATCAAGGACGCCATCCGCGACACCCATGTGGCGGCTTTATACATCACCCACGACCTCGCCGTGGTGGCCCAGGTATCGGACGAGATCATGGTGCTGCGCCACGGCCGGCTGGTCGAATGGGGCGGCACGCGCCAGATCATCAAGGAGCCGCGCCAGGAATACACGAATGCGCTGGTGTCGGTGCATGAGATCGAGCACCAGGAGCAACAGCCCGGCACAGCGCCGATGCTTTCGGTGAAAAACGTGACGGCCGCCTATGGCGGCGGCCACGTCAAGGTGCTGAAGAACGTCTCGGTCGACATCTATCCGGGCCAGACGCTGGCGGTCGTCGGCGAGAGCGGCTCCGGCAAATCGACGCTGGCGCGCGCCATCACCGGCCTCTTGCCGCCAGAACAGGGCAGCGTCGTCTTCGACGGCCGCACGCTCGGCAACAGGCTTTCGGACCGGCCGAAGGAAGACCTGCGCCAGTTGCAGATGATCTACCAGATGGCCGACGTGGCGATGAATCCGCGCCAGACGGTCGGCACCATCATCGGCAGGCCGCTGGAATTCTATTTCGGCATGAGAGGCCGCGAGCGCGACAAGCGCGTCGCCGAGCTGCTCGACGAGATCGAGATGGGCAAGGGCTTCATCGACCGCTATCCGGCCGAGCTTTCCGGCGGCCAGAAGCAGCGTGTCTGCATCGCCCGTTCGCTCGCCGCCAAGCCGAAGCTGATCATCTGCGACGAGGTGACGTCGGCGCTCGACCCGCTGGTCGCACATGGCATCCTCAAGCTGTTGCTCAACCTGCAGCAGGTCGAGAAGGTCGCCTACCTCTTCATCACCCACGACCTTGCCACGGTGAAGTCGATCGCGGATTCGATCGCGGTGATGTATCGCGGCGAGGTGGTGCGCTACGGCTCCAAGAGCAAGGTGCTGACGCCGCCCTTCGACGCCTACACCGACCTCCTACTCTCCTCCGTGCCGGAAATGGAGATCGGCTGGCTGGAGAAGGCCATCTCGGGACGGCGCATGGAAAGCGCCGGCAACTGAGCTGGCGTCCTCTTCTCTGCGTTTCTGGGGCTTGGCCGGACTGGCCAGGCCCTCGATGCTGACCTCTCCCGCAAGACCGCATGGAGCCGCCCGTGGCGCTCACATCCAAACTGTTGCTCATCATCCTCGACGGCGTGCCGTACCGGAACTGGCGACGGCTGATGGGCAATCTCGAAGGCTGGGCGCAGTCGGGCGAGGCGCAGGTGTGGAAGATGCGTTCGGTGCTGCCGTCGACCTCGGCCTGCTGCTACGCCTCGATCCATACCGGGGTGACGCCACAGGTGCACGGCATCCTTTCCAACGAGAACCGGTTCCGGGTCGAGCAGCCGGATATCTTCTCCGAGGTCAGCAGAGCCGGCGGCAAGACCGGTGCGGTGACCCATTCCTACTGGTCGGAATTCTTCCGCTCCCACCCGTTCGATCTCGTCCAGGACATGGAGTTCGACGAGCCGGGCGGGCCGATCACGCATGGCCGTTTCCACACCATGACCGGCTACAATCTCAGGAACCAGACGACGCCGAGCGACGTCGACCTGTTCGCGACGCTGACCATGCTTACCCGGCGCCACGGCATCGACTACGGCATCCTGCACACCTGCACGCTGGACTCCATGGGTCATCGCTTCGGCCATGACTGCCACGAGATGGACCACGCCTGCTACGCGATGGACGGCATGCTCGCCGCCTTCCTGCCCGGCTGGCGCCAGGCCGGCTACGAGGTGATCGTCACCGCCGACCACGGCCAGACGAACCGCGGCCATCACGGCGGCCACGACGACGAGATGCAGGATTTCGCGCTCTATTATTTCGGCCCGGGCAAAGGTCCCGAGGCCGATACGCTGCTCGACCAGCTGCAGCTAGCGCCGACGGTGCTGAGCCGGCTCGGTGTGGAAGTACCGGCGACGATGAAGGCGAAGCCGTTTTTGGTTTAGCTCCCCCTTCTCCCGCAAGGGGCTAGCGTGCGCACACATTTGCTTCGGGCTCATTTTTGCGAGGCCAGAACGAAGCCGTGTGTGATGGCGTTGAAGCGTCTGAGGCCGTGGGTGAAGGTGATGGGCCCTGGCGGGCGTTCCTTTTCGTAGCCGTTCCAGCCTCCGAGCCTGGCGATACACCAGGCGGCCCAGGCGAGCGTGTGCGTGGG
>NZ_RZSL01000175.1:0-10511 GCF_003997355.1 Mesorhizobium sp. M1E.F.Ca.ET.041.01.1.1
GGGTCATATAGGGATTGGAAGGAACGAGGCGCTGCATGCCGGAATATTGCGGCGCCTCGGGCACGGCAGCGGTCTGGCTGCCGACGTCGACGGCCGGCTGCAGCGAGAAGACATCGCCCGTGTTGCAGGCCGACACGGCCGCGACGGCAAGCCCGGTGGCCAGCCAGACGGTGGCAGAGCGCGCAAAATCGTTCTGTCGCGCCATGGCAAGCATGGCGCCAAGTCTTCCGGTCATTGAAAGGCTTCCTGTCCCCGGATGGCACAAGTTTAGTCGCCAACAGTAAAGGAAAGATCAGCGCCGGCATTCATGCCTGGGGCCGAATTGCGGCGACTGTTCTTGAAATCCTTTTTTATTGGCAGAAGGTTCCGCCGTGGCGGCGCGGCTCGAGGTCGAAATGAAAATGTAGCGAATGGTCGGCATCGCTGCCCGGACCGAGCACTGTCTTGAACGGCCCGCAGGCGGCCTTGCGCACAGTAGCCAGGAACTTGGCATCCTTCTCGGGCGGCACCGGACCAATTTCGATCGTCCTGCCATCCGACAGCGTGAAGGAGGCGATATCGAGCGCATTGCCGAAGGCGTGTTCCGAAAGCTTGCCGCCGCCGTGGCGCGGACGGCAGACGAAGGCGGAGGCCTGGGCGATCGATTTCAGATCGGCGCCGAATTCGGCCCTTACCGCCGGCCGGATGACATCGGCGGCAAAGCGCGCGGCAGCCTCGGCCATCCGGCAATTGAGCTCGGTGCCGGAACCGATACCGATCGATTTTCCCAGCGTTTTCAGAACGATGGGGTAGGGGATCGAGCAGCCGATCTCGGCGTCGTGCTCGGCCTTGTGCTCCTCGAATTCGACGCCGAGCGCCTTCAGCCGATCGCGGCACGCCACCTCTTCTTCCGGCATCCTGTCGGCAGGCAATTCAGCCGAGCGCGGATCGGGCAGCATTTTGTTGTCGCCGGTATCAGCCGGTTTTTCGGGTGGCTTCGGTGCGACAGCGGGCGGCTCCGGTTCCGCGATGTCGGGTCTTTGTGTCGGAATCGGCACTGCGGCCGGCGCCTCAGGTTCGCTTTCCATATCGGTTGACGGCTCCGGGGCCGAAGGCTCGGGACGCTGCCGAGACTTTTCTTGATTGAACCGGTCGGATGCGTCAGCGTCCTTTGGACCGGCAGCCTTCCGCTCTTCAGCCTTTTGCGCTTCCGCGGGACGTGGCTGTGGCACCGGAACATCGGCGGGCGAGGTCGGCTGGACCTGCGTTTGCTGTTGCGTCAGCGTTGGCGCGGCATGCCGCTTGCCCCGGGATCTCACGCGGTGCTTGCTCCTCGGCCTCAGTGGCTGATCGGCTCGCTGCGTCAACGGCTGCTCCATACGCGGTGTCAGCGGCTGCCTGTGACGATGCTTGGCATCGGCCGGCGTGATCAGCAGGGCCGCCGCCGCCAAAGGCAGCGCCAGTCTGCAAAATCCGGAAAAGCTCAGCGTTGCCATCGGCCGGAAACGGGCCCGGCACGGCAAGGTTGCCTTGGAAGCAGCGGCGCTGCGATCAAAATCCGTTACGGGCCGGTTACGCGCCGATCGCCTCCAGGCCTTCCTCGAGCCAGTCGGCGAGCTGCGGCAGGCCAAGCAGATACTTTGCCGTGCGTCTGTTGGCTCGCTCGCGGGCCGCGGCCACCGCCTCGACCCACTCGGAAGCATCGTAGTCGCCGCGGCCGACCCAGGCCAGCGCCACGAGCTCGGCCGCTTCATCGACGTTGAGATCGTTGATCAGCTCGCGGAACTCCTCCTCGGTGAGGTCTTCCGACGCTTCTTCGACAAGGCCGTCATGGTGGTGGCTGTCATGCCTGTCGCCGTCGAACTCGACCTCGTGCTCGGCGCCGTCGTCGTAATCCTCGTTGACGCCGGCGCTCAGCGCCTTGGCCTTGAGGATAAACAGGCGCACCGTGTCCGGGTCGATCGAAAGCTCCCATTCCTTCTCGAGGCGCTGCTGCACTGGCCTTTCTCCTCGTCGTGCGCTCGACTGATGATAGCGGATTTGCGGCCCGCGTCACATCCGTTCGCAAGCAGCCGAGCCGCCTTGAACATTCGAAATAGTTCGGCCGTCACCTGCTTTTCGGGATGAATCCGCATCAAGGCGGCGTTAATCTGCCATTGTCACGCTCAAGGAGGCATCGATGCGCAGACGATTGCTTGTTCAGGTCCTGGCTGTTGCGGCCCTGCCACTGTTTGTGGCGCCAGCTTTCACGGCCGGCGAAGGCGGTGGTGGCGGCAGCGGTGGTGGCACCACCCAGTGCAAGAAGGGCGAGGTCTGGGACAAGAAGAAAAACAAATGCGTAAAGCCGCAATATGGCATGCTGGATGACGACAGCATCTACGAAGCGGGCCACGATCTCGCGATGGCCGGACGCTATGACGAGGCGATCTCGGTGCTGACTTTAGCCGCCAACAAGCAGGATCCGCGCATCCTCAACTATCTCGGCTATTCGCACCGCCATTCCGGCCGCATCACGGTCGGCTTCGGCTATTACGAGGAAGCGCTGCGCATCAATCCCGACTACACGCTGGTGCGCGAATATCTCGGCGAGGCCCATCTGCAGATCGGCGATCTTGCCGGCGCGCAGGAGCAGCTGAAGGAGATCGAGAAGCGGACCGGCAAAGGCTCGCGCGAATATGGCATGCTCTCCGAGCAGATCGACCGTTTCCTGAGGAGCTGATTCAGTCCCAAGACTTTTCGAACCGGCTGCGAGCGATCGCAGCCGGTTTTTTGCTTGATGCTGCCACATCAACCGCATGAAAGCGGTGATGATTTTGCCAAAGTTGATTTTTTGGGCGTGAAAATCGCGCGAAGATCGCTATATTCGGGGAAATTGTGGTGAAACGGTTCCGTTAGCCCGAGGCTGCCGGACCGTTTTCTTTTTGTACCATCGACAAGGCTGCTCCCGATAAACGGGGGCGGCGGCAGGAAAGGTCAGGTATATGATCAAGGTCCCGATGACAGGCGAGGGGTTCGCGTCATTGAAGGAAGAACTGCGCTGGCGCCAGCAGGAAGAGCGTCCGCGCATCATCGAGGCGATCTCCGAAGCGCGCTCGCATGGCGACCTGTCCGAAAATGCCGAGTACCACGCCGCGAAAGAGTCGCAGAGCCACAATGAGGGCCGTATCAACGAGCTTGAGGACCTGATCGCGCGGGCCGAGGTGATCGACGTCACGAAGCTCAGCGGCGACAAGGTGAAGTTCGGCGCGACCGTCGTGCTGGTCGACGAGGATACCGAGGAAAAGAAGACCTATCAGATCGTCGGCGACCAGGAAGCGGACGTGAAGTCCGGCCGCATCTCGATCTCCTCGCCGATCGCGCGTGCGTTGATCGGCAAGGAAGTCGGCGACGCCATCGAGGTCAACGCTCCGGGCGGCGCGCGGGGTTACGAGATCGTCCAGGTGCAGTTCATCTAGCTCTTAATCTTCCCCCTTGCGGGGGAGAAAGCGCGCTGTGCCAGCAGCCGTTCCGCTTCAGCCATCACCTCGGCCGGCGTCACCCTGCCGCCTGCGGGCGCCAGCAGGGTCGAGGAGAACGGCCCGCGCGGGCCGGTCAAGCCCGGCTCCGTCGCCAGGAAGATGGCGACCGTCGGCAGGCCGAAGGCGCTGGCGAGGTGGGTGAGACCGGTGTCGGCGCCGATCACCAGCGTCGACCGGCCGAGGATCGCCGCGATCTCGGCAAGCGGCGATTTTGGGACCAGCACCGTTTTCGGCACGTCGCCAGCGATCGCTTCGGCGACACGCTTTTCCTGTTCGTTCGACCAGGTGACGACCGGCGCGAATTGTCTGGCCACCAGTTGGCGCGCGGTCTCGATCCAGTCGTCGACCGGCCATTTCTTGTCCTCGCGGCTGGTGCCGTGCAGCAGGAAGGCAAGCCTGCCTTCAAGGATGGGAAGGTTGCCTGCCGGCGGCACTATGCCGGACCCGAGACGGGAAAGATCGGGCTCGTAGCCAAGCGCCAGGCCGAACAGCCGCCGCGTGCGCTCGATGGCGTGCAGGCCGCGCGGTACCGCGTATCCGCGATCGTAGAACAGCGTTGCCGAGGGCTCGCGGACGCTCGAACGGTCGAAGCCGGCGATCGGTGCGCCAGCCTGCCTGGCGACAACGGCCGACTTCAACAGCCCCTGGGCGTCGATGACCAGGTCATAATGACCAGCACGCAGCGCGCGGCGCAGGCCGGCTATCTCGCGCCAAGTGCCGCCGTCAAGCGGCTTCTTGCGCCAGCGCCGGATCGCCACCTTGTGGATAGACTTTATCGCTGGATGCAAGGCGACGATGCCGGCAAAGGCCTCTTCCACGCACCAGTCGAAGCTTATGTCCGGGCGATTGCGGAGCGCATCCTCGACAGCCGGGAAGGTATGGATGACATCACCCATCGACGATGTCTTGACGATCAGCACCTTCATGCGGCTGCCGGAACCCTAAGCAGCCGGTCGGCCGCGGCAGCGACCCGTGCGACGTCGAGCGTCTTCAGGCAGTTGAGATGGCCGAGCGGGCAGGTCTTGCTGTGGCAGGGCGAGCAGGAAAGATGAAGCCAGATCAGTTCCGAGCGATCCGTCAGCGGCGGCGTGTTCTCGGGCGAGGTCGAGCCGTAGACGGCGACGATCGGCGTGCCGACGGCGGCCGCGACATGCATCAGCCCGCTGTCGTTCGAGACCGCAAGCTTCGCCGCGGCGATCAGGTCGATGGCATCCTCGAGCCGCGTCCTGCCGGCAAGATCGACAGAGCCCGGCGCGAGCCTTGCGATCTCGCCGGTAACCTCGGCGTCGTTCTTCGAGCCGAGCAGGGCGACACCCAAACCTTTTGCCATCATTCCTCGTGCAAGCTCGGCATAATGTTCGCTCGGCCAGCGTTTTGCCGGGCCGAACTCGGCGCCAGGCATCAAGGCGACGAATTTCTTTTCGTCGAGCCCGAACCGCGCCAGCAGATCCGTCTGGTTGGCTGTGTCGACAGTGAGCTTCGGCGCGCGAAACGTGCCGCCGCGCGCAAGGCCGAAATAAGCGCGCGCCGTGCGCCGCTTGAGGGCGTCGGGCAGGGGAACGATATCGGTCAGCAGGCCGTAGCGCATTTCCCTCAAATTGCCGACGCGGCGCGAAATGCGGGCAAAGAACGGGATCAGCGCCGATTTCCAGCTTCCCGGCAGCACATAGGCCATGTCGTAGCGGCCGCGCAGCAGGCGGCCGAAGCGCCTGCGGCTGCGGAATTCCAGCGCGCCGGGCATCAGCGGAAAGTCGATCTGACAGCGTATTTCGGGCATGCGCTTGACCAAGGGTGCGGCCCAGCCAGGCGCCAGCACGTCGATCGCGGCGTTCGGATGCTGTTCCTTCAGCGCCGAAAACAGGCACTGGGCCATGACCATGTCGCCCACCCAGCGTGGGCCGATCACGAGGATCGTTGGGCTCTCAGCCATTCGACATAGTCTCTGACGCCGGTTTCGACGGTTCGGAATTGGCCATTGTAGCCGGCCGCGCGCAAGCGGGACATATCGGCCTGCGTGAAACTCTGATAGCTGCCCTTGAGGTGGTCAGGGAAGGGGATGAATTCGATCTCACCCTTGCCGAGTGTGCCGATCACCGTCTCGGCGATGGCGCGGAACGGCTGGGCGCGGCCCGTGCCGCAGTTGAAGATGCCGCTCAGGCCTCGTTTCCAAAGCCACAGATTGACCTCGGCGACATCGCCGACATGGATGAAGTCGCGGCTCTGCTCGCCCGGACCGAAGCCATCATAGGCGCCGAACAGCTTCGGGTTCTGGCCTTGCTCGACCTGGTTGAAGAGATGGAAGGCAACCGATGCCATGGCGCCCTTGTGCGCCTCGCGCGGTCCGTAGACGTTGAAATAGCGTAGCCCCGTCACCTGCGAATGGTCGGTGTCGACGTTGCGGCGGACGTAATCGTCGAAGAGCTTCTTGGAATAGGCATAGACGTTGAGCGGGCGCTCGCACTCGGGCTCCTCGCGGAATTCGCTGCCGCCACCATAGACCGAGGCCGACGAGGCATAAAGGAAGGGCACGCGCAGCGCGAGGCAAGCGTGCAGCAGCCGCTTCGAATAGGCATAGTTCACGTCCATCATGAACTTGCCGTTCCATTCGGTGGTGGTCGAGCAGGCGCCCTGATGGAAGACAGCCTCGATGCGGCCGAGCCCGCCGTCCTCCAGCCGGGCCAGAAACTCGTCCTTGTCGAGATAGTCGGCAATGCGGAGGTCGGCCAGATTGGCGATCTTGTGCCCGTCGGTGAGATCGTCGACGACGACGATGTCGTCATGCCCCTCGGCATTGAGCGCGGCGACGATGTTGGAGCCGATCATGCCGGCGCCGCCCGTGACGATGATCATGAAGGCCTCTGGTTCCGTTGCCGATTCCGGCTCTTATAGGGGACGCCGGTGGGAGTGTCGATAAAGCACGTCAAACGCATGTAGGACGTTCGCTCGGCCACAGTCGCGCCGCAAAGCTCACGCTTCACTCGCGCGTGTTCGCCCCGGCCCGGCGTTGCGCTGGCCCCAATTGCGGTATATCGGCATCGCGAAGAACCATGGGCGCCGGATTTCCGGCGCTGCAACCCTGATCAAGAAACCGCCTTTCAGGCGCGTGCCAGTGAGATGATCAAGCAGCATCTGCCTTCCCCGGAACCCTTGCATCGTGCCATCGCCCGCTTTGGCGACGTTACCGTGCTGGTGGTTGGCGACTTCATCCTCGACCGCTTCGTCAGCGGCGTCATCGAGCGCATTTCGCCCGAGGCGCCTATCCCGGTGCTGCATGGGCGGGGCGAGATGCTGGCCATGGGCGGCGCCGGCAATGTCGTTTCCAACATCGTATCGCTGGGTGGCGCTGCCATCCCTGTGTCCGTGATCGGTGCCGATCAGGCCGGCGACAACCTCATGCGCATGCTCGGCGAACTCGGCGCCGATACCGATGGCCTGACACAGCGGCAAGACCGCATGACCTCGTCGAAGAGCCGCTTCAGCGCGCTCAACCAGCAAGTGCTGCGCTTCGACGAGGAGGAGATCAAGCCGCTGTCCCGCGGCGAGCGCGCGACGCTCGTCGAGCATTTCCAGGCAGCGCTTGCGCGCGCCGACATCGTCATCCTGTCCGACTATGGCAAGGGCATCCTGCTCGACGGCGTGGCGGCCGATTTGATCGCGATCTGCCGCGATGCCGGGAAGCCGGTGCTGGTCGACCCGAAGGGCCGAGACTATGCGCGTTATGCCGGCGCGACGGCGGTCACGCCCAATCGCAAGGAGCTTGGCGAGGCGGTCGGACGCGCGGTGTTCGGCGACGACGAGATCACGGCTGCGGCACGCGACCTGATCGCCGTGCATGACTTCGAGTTCATCGTCGCCACGCGCAGCGAAAAGGGCATGAGCGTCGTCACGGCGGAGGATGCCCGCCATATCTCGACACAGGCGCGCGAAGTGTTCGACGTCTCCGGCGCCGGCGACACGGTCATCGCAACCTTCGCGCTGTCACTGGCCGCAGGCGCCGATCGCGTGCAGGCCGCTATAATCGCCAACGCCGCTGGCGGCGTCGTGGTGGGAAAACGCGGCACGGCACGGCTGACGGTCGAGGAGCTCTCCGGCGCGCTGTTCCGCTCGCACGGGCCGGTCGCCCACAAGGATGCCATTTTGGACGCCAGTGCAGCCGCGCGGATGGTGGCGGCCTGGAAGGAAGAGGGGCTGACGGTGGGTTTCACCAATGGCTGCTTCGACATCCTGCATGCCGGCCATGTCAGCCTGCTTCATGCCGCGCGCAGCCAGTGCGACCGGCTGGTGCTCGGCCTCAACAGCGATGCCTCGGTGCGAAGGCTGAAAGGGCCGGGGCGCCCGGTCAACGACCAGCATGACCGCGCCTGCGTGCTCGCGGCTCTTGCCTCGGTCGATGCGGTCGTCGTCTTCGAGGAGGACACGCCGCTGGCGCTCATCGAGGCGCTCTTGCCGGACATCCTGGTCAAGGGCGCGGACTACACCGTCGACACCGTGGTCGGCGCCGACGTGGTCCAGAAGGCAGGCGGGCGCGTGGTGCTGGTCGACCTCGTTGCCGGCAAAAGCACCACCGGTACGATAGGCAAGCTGCGCGCCGGCGGCACGAATTGAGGATTTCATGTCCGAACTGAACGACTATCTGGTCCGCTCGGCGGCGGCGATCTCGGCGATGGTCGAGCGCGACCTCACCGGTGAAATGGAACGCGCGGTGAGCACGGTCGTGACGGCGCTCTCGCAAGGCAAGGCGCTGCTGATCTGCGGCAATGGCGGTTCGGCGAGCGACGCCATCCATATTGCCGGCGAACTGGTCGGCCGCTTCCTCAAGGAGCGCAAGGCTTACAACGTCATCGCGCTGCCGGCCAATGCCGCCGTGCTGACCGCCTGGGGCAACGACTACGGCTTCGACACGGTCTTTTCGCGCCAGGTCGAGGCACATGGATCGGAGGGCGCGGTGCTGCTTGCCATCTCGACCAGCGGCAATTCGCCGAGCATCCTTGCGGCCGCCGAGCAGGCGCGGGCGATGGGCATGACGGTGATCAGCCTCACCGGCGACACCGGCGGCAAGCTCAGGCCGCTGACCGATATCCTGCTCAACGTGCCGTCGACCTCGACGCCAATCATCCAGCAGGGGCATCTTTGCCTCTACCACCATCTGTGCGAGGCGGTCGAAGCGCGTCTCAGCAATGGCTGACGGCGGCGCTGAGTTTCCGCTTGTCGAGCCCGGCCTGTGGGTCGAGCGGACCAGCGCCAGAACCTTTCCAGCCGGCCTTCCGGCGGTCTTTCTCGATCGTGACGGCACGATCAATGTCGATACCAGCTATCCGAGCAACCCTGCAGATATTGTCCTGCGGCCGGAGATGCTGCCGGTCATCCGAACCGCCAACCTTGTCGGGCTTCCGGCAATCATTGTCTCGAACCAGTCGGGCATCGCGCGCGGCTATTTCGGCTGGCCGGAATTCGCGGCAGTCAATGGCCGACTCTTGCAGCTTCTCGACGCGGAAGAATGCGAGATCGATCTTGTGCTTGCCTGTGCCTATCATTCAAGCGGCACGGGTGTTCTGGCGGTAGACGATCATCCGATGCGCAAGCCCAATCCGGGAATGCTCCTGTGCGCCCGCGATCTATTGAACTTAGACACGGGTCGCTCGATCATCGTTGGCGATAAGGCCGACGACATGGAGGCAGGGCGGCGGGCCGGGCTGGTGGAAGGCTGGCAAGTCGGAAGCCGGGTCAACCGAAAACTTGGCGACGGCGCCTTCACCGCGCGCAAGCTGATGACAGGCAACGATCATCGGAAGCTGTGCGACGTTATTGCTGAGCGCGGCAGGGTCTAGGGCTTCATCTCGAAGGCCACCAGCCCCTCGTCCTTGACGCGACGGATGGTCAGCGCGGTGCGCACCGTGTCGACATTGGGGGCCGAGGCGAGCTCCTCGATGACGAAGGTCTGGAAGGTGCCGAGGTCGCTCGCCACGCAGTGCAGCAGGAAATCGGACTCGCCCGACACCATCCAGGCGTCGCGGACGATCGGCCAGCCGCGCGTGCGTTCGGCGAAGGTCTTCAGCTCTGCATCGGCCTGATGGTGCAGGCCGATCAGGCAGAAGGCGACGACATCCATGCCGAGCGCCGGCGCGTTGAGGAGCGCGCGGTAGCCGCGGATGATGCCGGCCTCTTCCAGCCGCCTGACGCGCCGCAGACAAGGCGGCGCCGAGATGCCGACCCGGTTCGACAGTTCGACATTGGTCATGCGCCCGTCATTCTGCAGCTCGCGCAGGATCTTCCAGTCGATGGCGTCGAGATCGGCTTTGAGCGGCATGGTCGGCTTTCGCGCAAGAATCTTTCGCGATTTTGTAATTAGGTTTCGTGCCGGAGGCCATCCCTTTACGATGATTTTTCTGATAACGGGCAGCGATATGGCCCGGTATGCATGTGACGAAGCTTTCCGGGGACGAAGGCCGAGTTGCCTTGCTGGCTTGGCGGGCAGCACTTACATTACGCGCGACAAACCACGGCCTTGAGCCGCAGGGGACTTTATTCATGAACACCAAACATGCGCCCGTTCTCATCATCGGCTCCGGTCCGGCCGGCTATACGGCGGCGATCTACGCCGCCCGCGCCATGCTGAAGCCGATGCTTGTCGCCGGCCTGCAGCAGGGCGGCCAACTGATGATCACCACCGACGTCGAAAACTATCCGGGCTTCGCCGATCCGATCCAGGGCCCCTGGCTTATGGAGCAAATGCTCAAGCAGGCCGAGCATGTCGGCACCGAGATCGTCAACGACATCATCACCGAGGTCGACCTCAATGTGCGGCCGTTCCGCGCCGCCGGCGATTCCGGTACGGTCTACACCGCGGACGCCCTGATCATCGCCACCGGCGCGCAGGCCAAGTGGCTGGGCATTCCCTCGGAGCAGACCTTCATGGGCTTCGGCGTCTCGGCCTGCGCCACTTGCGACGGCTTCTTCTACCGCGGCAAGGATGTCGCTGTGGTCGGCGGCGGCAATTCGGCGGTCGAGGAGGCG
>NZ_RZSL01000176.1:0-10492 GCF_003997355.1 Mesorhizobium sp. M1E.F.Ca.ET.041.01.1.1
ACTTCAGCGATGCCGAACTCGCCGAGATCGATACCTATGCGCGCGAGGCCGACATCAACCTGTGGGCGGCATCCGCCGAGCGCAAGGGACCGCCGCGCAAGTAGCGATTGGCTGGCGAGTTCTCGGCCGTGGCTTTCCGCCAGGTGATGCCCGCTGCGGAAACAGTGGCAAAGATGCGCTTTCGTCGCTATTTCATGGAGCAGAGAGCGTTCGCGCGCACAATCGGCACGCGAAAACGACGCGACGACCGGACGGACAAGATGACGGCAAGGGATACGCTGACCAAGAACCAGTTGTGCGTGCTCGAGAAGCTCGAGGCCGCCAGCGGACCGCTCAGCGCCTATATGCTGCTCGACCAGCTCCGCGAGCGCGGCTTTAGGGCACCGCTGCAGGTCTATCGCGCTTTAGACACGCTGGTGAAGTCGGGCTTCGTGCACCGGCTCGAAAGCCTCAACTCCTTCGTCGCCTGCGCCGAGCCGCATGACCACAGCCATTCGATGACCGCCTTCGCCATCTGCGACAGTTGCGGCCAGGTGACCGAGATGTCCGATCACGATGTCGACCACCGGCTGGACGAATGGGTGCGCTCGACGGGATTTGCCGCGAAGAAGGCGGTGATCGAGTTTCGGGGCGTGTGCGCCAAGTGCCGGGCTGAGGCGGCTTGAAAAGGCATTTTCCAGGCACTTTGACCCGCCGCAGCGAGAGTCAAAATGGAGCGGATGGATAGCCTAGGTGCATATTCGCCCAAGTCGCATGCGCGAGATGGATATTGGCGGTTATAATTGCCAGAACGACGCCTTCGTCTTCCTCATCCAAATAATGGTCGGACTTCACGGTTATTCCGTCAATTAGCGAGTCATCTTCCAAGAGGACGTATCTAACCGTCCCGTCCGACTCTTTTGTCTCGCTAATTTGTTGAGGAGCTCGTAGCGCGTCGATTAGAGTTTTTACTCTGTTATCCAAATCGACGTTTCCAAGCACAGGGTTGTATTGCCTGACGCCCCTAAAAACTCGAACGTAAAGCGAGCATCGCGTTTTCATCTTAGAAGTTATAAACGGAACATAGCGTGAATTCGCGACGTCTATTCCAATATTTGGATGTGACTTTTCTGTATCCTGGTTGGCATACTTCTCAACATATTCAAATTCATTGGTCAGGCTCAATTTATATAGCTGTTTGTGAAACGATTTTCTGAGTCGCCAGACATCGCTTTGCTTTCTTGCATTGCCCTGTACGGGTCCCTTGTACGTTAGAGTGATATGCATCAATGCGCCTCGTCCCAATTATCCGCAGCCCGCGCGTCGACATGCAGCGGCACCGACATCGAGACGGCCGGCATCGGCGCGTTCTCCATCACGCGGCGCACCACGGGGATCGTCGCTTCGACTTCCGCATCAACCGTCTCGAAGATCAGCTCGTCATGCACCTGCAAGAGCATGCGGGCCGACAGCTTTGCCTTCTCCAAGGCTTCTTCCATGTGCACCATGGCGCGGCGGATGATGTCGGCCGCGGTGCCCTGGAGCCTGGCGTTGATCGAGGCGCGCTCGTTGAAGGCGCGGACCGAAGGGTTGGAGGCCCTTATCTCCGGGTAGTGGATGCGCCGGCCGAAAATGGTCTCGACGAAGCCGTATTCGCGCGCATAGGCCTTGGTCTCCTCGATATAGTCGCGGATGCCCGGGAACCGCTCGAAATAGCGCTTGATGTAGGCGCTTGCCTCCTCGCGCGGGATCGACAGCTGGTTGGCGAGGCCGAAGGCCGAGATGCCGTAGATGATGCCGAAATTGATCGCCTTGGCGCGCCGGCGCACTTCCGAGGGCATGCCTTCGACCGGCACGTTGAACATTTCGGACGCCGTGATGGCATGGATGTCGGCGCCGTCGGCGAAAGCCTGCTTGAGCTGCGGGATCTCGGCGACATGGGCGAGCACGCGCAATTCGATCTGGCTGTAGTCGGCCGAGACCAGCTTGTGGCCCTTCTCGGCGATGAAGGCGGTCCTGATCTTGCGGCCTTCCGCCGTGCGCACGGGGATGTTCTGCAGATTGGGATCGGAAGACGACAATCGCCCGGTGGTCGTCGCGGCCAACGCGTATGAGGTGTGGACGCGATTGGTGCCGGGGTTGATGAAGCCCGGCAGGGCGTCGGTATAGGTCGATTTCAGCTTGGTGAGCTGGCGCCAGTCGACGATCTTGCGCGGCAGCTCGTGACCTTCGGCGGCAAGGTCCTCCAGAAGCTGCGCCGAGGTCGACCATTGGCCGGTCTTGGTCTTGGAGCCGCCCGGCAGACCCATTTTGCCGAACAATATGTCGCCGAGCTGTTTCGGCGACCCGATGTTGATGCGCTCGCCGACGATCCCGTAGATCTCTTCCTCGACGCGGGCTGCCCCTTGCGCAAGCTCGCCCGACAGCCTTGACAGGATCTGGCGGTCGACCGAGATGCCGCGCTGCTCCATGCGGGCGAGCACGGGCACCAGCGGCCGCTCCAGCCGCTCATAGACGGAAACGAGGCCCTTGGCGGCGAGCCGGGGCTTCAGCAACTGCCAGAGCCGCAGCGCCAGATCGGCCTGCTCGCCGGCATAGGCGGTCGCCCGCCCGATATCGATCTGGTCGAAGCCGACGGCGCTCTTGCCCGAGCCGGCAAGCTCCTTCTTCGAGGCCGGCGCATGGCCGAGCCACTTCTCAGACAGCGAGGCGAGATCGTGGCCGCCGGATGTGCCGGCGTCGAGCACATAGGAGATCAGCATCGTGTCGTCGAACGGTCCGACCTCGATGCCGTGCCTGCTCATGACGACGATGTCGTATTTCATGTCCTGCACGATCTTGAGAACCGACCGGTCCTCCAGCAGCGGCTTCAGCAGCGCCAGCGCTTCGCGGACCGGGACCTGGTCCGCCAGCAGGCCGCCGCCAAGCAGGTCGCCATTGCCGCTCGCGTGGGCGAGCGGCACATAGACGGCGCGGCCTGGCGCAACTGCCATGGAGAGGCCGATCAGCTCGGCCTGCATCGGGTCGAGCGATGTGGTCTCGGCGTCGAAGGCAAGGATACCGGCTTCCTTCACCTCGGCGATCCAGGATTTGAGCGTGGCCGTATCGCGGATTGCCGTATAGGCCGAAGGGTCGATCTTGCGCGCCGTCGCCTGCTCCAGTCGCAGCGCCGAGAGCAGGGAAGGGGTGTCGCCCTGAGGCGGGGCGTCTTCCGCCCTGACGGGCGGCTGGGCAGGCTTTGCGGCTGCGACCGGCGGCGCGCCGGCGCCGACATCGGGGCCGTGCGCCGTATCGGTACGCTCGATGATGACGGCGGAAGCCTGGACGTCGCCGATCTCGGTTGCGGTCGCCTCCGCGACGCGGCGGGTCAGGGTGGTGAATTCCATCGTCTTCAGGAAGCCGATCAGCTTCGGCCCGTCCGGCGCATGCAGCACCAGATCGTCCAGCCCCTCCTTCAGCGGCACGTCGTTCTTCAGCGTCACCAGCTCACGCGAGATGCGCGCCTTGTCGGCATTGGCGATGATGGTTTCGCGCCGCTTGTCCTGCTTGATCTCGGAGGCGCGGGCGAGCAACCCGTCGAGGTCGCCGAACTGCTCCAGAAGCTGCGCCGCGGTCTTCGGTCCGATGCCGGGCACGCCCGGCACGTTGTCGACGGAGTCGCCGGTCAACGCCTGGAGGTCGATCATCTTTTCCGGCGGCACGCCCCATTTCTCGATCACCTCCGGGATGCCGATCTGGCGGTCCTTCATCGGATCGTACATGCCGACCGTAGGGCCGACGAGCTGCATCAGGTCCTTGTCGGAGGAAATGATGGTGGTGTCGGCGCCGACCTCGCAGGCCAGCCGGCAATAAGTGGCGATGATGTCGTCGGCCTCAAAACCTTCCATCTCGATGCAGGGCAGGTTGAACGCCACGGTCGCCTGGCGGATCAGGCCGAATTGCGGGATGAGGTCTTCCGGCGGCGCCGATCGGTTGGCCTTGTATTCGGGATAAAGATCGCTGCGGAAGGTTTTCGACGAATAGTCGAAGATGACGGCGAAATGCGACGGCACGATACCCACATTGGTGTTGCGGGCGTCCTGCATCAGTTTCCACACCATGTTGCAGAAGCCGAGCACGGCGCTGGTCGGCAGGCCGTCGGATTTGCGGTTGAGCGGCGGCAGCGCGTGATAGGCGCGGAAAATGTAGCCGGAGCCGTCGACAAGGAAGAGGTGATCGCCTTTTTTCATGCCGGCAGGGATAGCGCGGCGAAGCTTCGCGGTCCATGCCAAAGGCTGCGCAACCCACCGGTTCCGGCAACACCCTGACAAGTGCCGATTCCGCCCCGATTCTGGCTGCTCATCCGACCGCTCACGGGTATGTTACAAAAGTGTAATCTTCGTGCCCTTGAATCGCCATGTTCCCAGACCCAAATAGCTGTCATCGGCATTTTTCGCCGAAGTCCGGAGTAAGGCCCGTCCCCCGCCTATCCCGGGCAAACTGCGGCAGCCTATCCCCCCTCTCCGGGCTGCCGCAACGTTTCGAGTAAAGACCGCCGTGGTTCCCCCTCCACCACGGCGGTTCTTTTTTGCCTTTCGACAAGCCTCCGATCCTTGGTCCAATGATCACGGCTTTTCGTTTTCGGCCCGGCCCTTTAGGGTCGGCGCAAAAATCGAAAGGCAAAAGCATGTCCAGAATTTCTCCCGTCCTCGATCGTCTCGACCAGAACCTCGACCAAAGCCTGGAGCGGCTTTTCGGCCTGCTCGGCATCAGGTCGATCTCGACCGATCCCGCCTATGCAGCCGACTGCCGCAAGGGCGCCGAGTGGCTGGTGGCCGAGCTCAAGCTGATCGGCTTCGATGCCAGCGTGCGCGACACGCCCGGACATCCGATGGTGGTGGCGCATCACGAGGGGCCGGCCGGCGCGCCGCATCTGCTGTTCTACGGCCATTACGATGTGCAGCCGGTCGATCCGATCGAGCTTTGGGAGACCGACCCCTTCGCGCCGTCGATCAAGGAGATCGAGCCCGGCCGCAAGGTGATCGCCGGGCGCGGCTCGGCCGACGACAAGGGCCAGCTGATGACCTTCGTCGAGGCATGCCGCGCCTGGAAGCAGGTGCATGGCAATCTGCCCTGCCGCGTCACCATCCTGTTCGAGGGCGAGGAAGAGTCCGGCTCGCCGTCGCTGAAGCCGTTCCTCGAGGCGAACGCGGCCGAGCTCAAGGCGGATTTCGCTTTGGTCTGCGACACCAGCATGTGGAACCGCGAGACGCCGTCGATCTGCGTGTCGCTGCGCGGCATGGTCGGCGAGGAGGTCATCGTCAAGGCAGCAAGCCGCGACCTGCATTCAGGTCTCTATGGAGGCCCGGCCGCCAATCCGATCCGCATCCTGGCCAAGGTCCTCGCCGACGTTCACGATCAAAACGGCCGTGTCACCATCCCAGGCTTCTATGACGGCGTCGAGGAGACGCCCTCACAGGTGCTGAAGTCCTGGGAGGGGCTTGGCGAGACCGCCGAGACATTCCTCGGTCCGGTCGGCCTCTCCATTCCCGCCGGCGAAAAGGGCCGTTCCGTGCTCGAGCTCACCTGGGCGCGGCCGACGGCCGAATTCAACGGCATCATCGGCGGCTATACCGGCAAGGGGTTCAAGACGGTGATCGCGGCGGAAGCCTCGGCCAAGGTGTCGTTCCGGCTCGTCCACAAGCAGGATCCGAAAAAGATCCGCGCCGCCTTCCAGGGCTTCGTGCGCGAACGCATCCCGGCCGACTGCTCGGTCGAATTCCATCCGCATGGCGGCTCGCCGGCGATCCAGCTCTCTTACGACTCGCCTTTCCTGACCAAGGCCAAGGATGCGCTCTCCGACGAATGGGAGAAGCAGGCCGTCACCACCGGCGGCGGCGGCTCTATTCCCGTGGTCGGCGACTTCCAGACCTATCTCGGCATGGAATCGCTGCTGGTCGGCTTCGGCCTCGATGACGACCGCATCCATTCGCCGAACGAAAAATACGAGCTCACCTCCTTTCACAAGGGGCAGCGTTCCTGGGCGCGCATTCTCGATGCGCTGACGCGTTGAGCGAAAATCACGAACGACGTGCAAATCAAGTTTTTGTTGATTTTTCCCCGGATCGCGGCGAGGACGGACCATCTAGCACAAGGTGCAGCGCGTCCCTTGCGCATCCCAAAGGACGCGCGGCGCCGCAGGCCGCGATCCGGAGAAGAGAATGACCGACATCCGTTTCCACAAGAACGATCTGCCGGACCTGTCCCGCTACAATGTCGGGGCCGTGGCCATCGACACGGAAACGCTGGGGCTCAATCCGCATCGCGACAGGCTCTGCGTGGTGCAGATTTCGCCTGGCGACGGCAGCGCCGACGTCATCCAGATCGCTCCCGGCCAGAGGAAGGCGCCGAACCTCGTCAGCCTGCTCAGGAACCGTGCCATCACCAAGCTGTTCCACTACGGCCGCTTCGACATCGCCGTGCTCTACAAAGCCTTCGGCGTCATGGCCGAGCCGGTGTTCTGCACCAAGATCGCCTCGCGGCTGACCCGCACCTACACCGACCGCCACGGGCTGAAGGACCTCTGCAACGAGCTGCTCGGCATCGGCCTGTCGAAGGCGCAGCAATCCTCGGACTGGGCGGCGGAGACGCTGTCGCCCGAGCAGCTCGAATATGCCGCCTCCGACGTGCTCTACCTGCACCGGCTGCGCGAGGTGCTGGCCGCGCGGCTGGCGCGCGAGGGCCGCACCAAGGAGGCCGAGGCCTGCTTCCGCTTCCTGCCGACGCGCGCCAGGCTCGACCTGATGGGCTGGGCGGAGGAAGATATCTTCGCGCATAGCTGATGGAACCCGGCGCGTTGAAGCACGTTCCTGCCGGTCCATTGTCGGAGCGAGATGCGGAGGGAATGAAATGGCAGAGCGCAAACCGATCGCGAGCGCGCCGAAAGACGGCTCGAAAGTCACTGTCATGTGGAAGGACGGCGACGGCGTGATCAACGAATCCGTCGGCCAATATCGCGACGGCGGCTGGTGGGTCTATACCGACAGCAACACGCAAAAGAAGGTCGATCCGACGAGCTGGCGGCCCGCATCGGGCGATGACGACGAATGAAGCTGGCGCTGGCGAGGCCGGCTGCTTTCCAATAGGTTCGAACCGTCGCAATCGGAGGCCGATTCGGGGCTTGTTGCTCCGTTGGTCCTCCGCTCAAGGAGGGATTGGCAATGGGAATTGAAAGCCTGCTCGTCTTCATCATCATCGGCGCGATAGCCGGCTGGCTCGCCGGCCTCATCGTCAAGGGTTTCGGCTTTGGACTGGTCGGCAATATCGTCGTCGGGATCGTTGGCGCCTTGATCGCCGGCTGGCTCTTCCCAAGGCTGGGGTTCACCATCGGCGGCGGCATTTTTGCCGCGATCATCCACTCCACCATCGGCGCGGTGATCCTGCTGGTGCTGATCAAACTGGTGAAGCAGGCTTGATGCTCGGTGTGTGCATCAAGGGCGGGCCATGAAACAGAACCTGCTCTATCTCATCATCGGCGCGCTGGCCGTCGTGGTCATCGCCCTTGGCGTCTACATCTATCGCGAGCAGACCAGGCCGAAAGGCGTGGAACTCAAGATCGACGACAAGGGCATTTCGATCCAGCAGAACTGAGGCCTCACCATGATGCGACCGTGAAATCGGCCGCATCGTGCGATCATCAAGCATTTGATTTTCAAGCGCTTCGATTTTCCCGACTTAACGCGCCTTTAAAGGTAAGTGATTGTTTTGTTGTTGACCGTTACTGGTCGGTGACCTCAATCTGCAGAGCAGGAGCGGGCCGACGGTTCTAACCCGTCAAGAGCGCCATTTCGCGCTCTTGCCAATTTGTAAAAGCCAACCACCGCGCTTTCGAAATAGCAAAAGCGTTGGAAATACTTATTAGATTTCCGCGCGGAATATCTTTAAACCTGTAGGCGCGATTCCTACGTCATTTGTCGTTATGTCTATCAAGGCAACACCGATGTGAGATCTCTCACGGCCACGCCTCTCTTCACGGGGGACTCGGATGCGCGGTCATTTTCCCATACAATGAGCAGCCCAAACGTTCGACACGCCCTTAGTGCGTCGAACGTTTGGGTGCGCAATCTCCCCGCTTTTTCAATCAACACCAGCCGGGTGGCCGTCGGGTGGACGAACCCGCGCGCGCCTTAGGAGAGAAGAGATGGAAGCCCTACAATATCTCGACGCAATGAAATGGATGGCGATCGAGGTAGCCGTGCCAGTCATCGTGCTGGCAATCCTGTTCTGGTGGAGTGGCGTGGTTCGCTACATCCCAAACGACAGGCTCGGCATCTTAGAAAAACTATGGAGTTTTCGCGGCTCCGTTAGCAACGGCTTCATAGCGCTCAACCGCGAGGCAGGCTACCAGCCGGAAGTCGTGCGCGGTGGCCTGCATTTCTTCATGCCGTTCCAATATTCGATGCATCGCGCCAATCTTGTCACCATCCCGCAGGGTCAGATCGGCTATGTCTTTGCCCGTGATGGCAAGCCGCTGCCTCCGACGCAAACACTTGCTTCCAACACCGATGCCGATGATTTCCAGGATGTGCGCGCCTTTCTCGAAAAAGGCGGACAGAAAGGACCGCAACGCAAGATCTTGCGTGAAGGCACCTATGCCATCAATCTCGCACAATTCGTCGTGCTCACCGCCCAGTCGATCTATGCCGTTAATTTGAGCTCGTCGGAACAAAACCTTTTTACCAATATGTCCAGCATGATCTCGGAGCGGGGCGGCTTTGAGCCAGTCGTCATCCATAATGCCGAGGACATGATCGGTATCGTCACCATCCATGACGGTCCCGCCCTACCGGACGGCGAGATCATCGCACCGACCGTCGCCAACGATCCGAACGACCCGAACTTCCACAACAATTTTCAGGACCCGGAGAAGTTTCTCAATGCCGGTGGCTACCGTGGCCGGCAGCTCCAGGTGCTGGCCGACGGTAGCTACTTCCTCAATCGCATTTTCGCGACCGTCGAACTGGTCGAGAAGACGATCATTGACGTTGGCACGGTGGGTGTCGTCGTCTCCTATAACGGCCGCCACGGCGCGGATATATCCGGGCAGGCATACCGTCACGGCGAGCTGGTCGAAATCGGCGCACGCGGTGTCTGGTCAACGCCGCTGCTGCCGGGCAAGTATGCGTTCAACACCTATGCCGGCAATATCATCACCGTGCCGACCACCAACTTCGTGCTCAAATGGACGAAGGAGCAGTTTGGCGAACACAGGCTGGACGAGAACCTGTCTGAAGTGTCGTTGATCACCAAGGATGCGTTCGAGCCTGTGCTGCCGCTCTCAGTCGTCGTGCATATCGACTATATGAAGGCGCCGCTCGTGGTGCAGCGTTTCGGTGACATCAAGCGGCTGGTCGAACAAACGCTCGATCCGATGGTTTCTGCTTACTTCAAGAATATCGCCCAGACAAAGACGCTGATCCAGCTCTTGCAGGAGCGTAGCGATATCCAGCGCAAATCGGGCGAGGAGATGCGCGAAAAATTCAATTCCTACAGCCTCGAGCTGCAGGAAGTGTTGATTGGTACGCCCCGTGCCGCCAATGGCCAGAACAGCATAGAGCAGATCCTGATCCAGCTGCGCGAGCGCCAGATTGCAGTCGAAAAGGTCGAGACCTATAAATTGCAGGAGAGGGCGGCCACTCAGGAACGCACGTTGCGTGAGAAGGAGGCGCTCGCCGAACAGCAAGCCAAGATCACGACGTCGGCACTTACCATCGAGATCAGTGAGAACGAGGGCAAGGCGCAACTCGCCCGCACCCGTCAGGAGGCGGAAACCATTCAGGTCACTGCCAAGGCAGAGGCGGAGAAGGTGCGCCTCGCCGGCCAGGGCGAGGCCGACATGATCAAGGCTGTCGCGCTTGCCGATGCCGAGCGCATCAAGGCGACCGGTTTTGCCGAGGCCGAGAAGGTGCGCGCCATCGGTCTGGCGGAGGCCGAGGCCACCGAGAAGAAGGTCGCGGCCTTCGGCGGCCCGGACTATCAGCTCAACTCGCAGGTTCTCATGCGCTTCGCCGAGGCGATCGAGAATGGCAGGCTGCCGCTCGTGCCGCAGATCCAGATCGGCACTACCGGCGGCGAGAAGGGGGCCGCCAATGGCCTTGTCGAGATGATGCTTTCGATGCTCGTCGCCGACCGGGTTGGACGGCAAGACCAACCGGATGTGATCCCGGAACCCGTTGAGGAGGATTGATTGAGGATGGGCCGGCAGTACCGGCCCATTTTGCGCTTCAAGCCTGCTACCATTTGCGGCGTCAGGCTTGTCCATGCTCATGTGGGGTTAGTTCGTTGCTTCTAGGAATCCATCATATTGCAATCATCTGCAGCGACTACGAGCTGTCGAAGCAGTTCTACAATAAACTCGATTTCGTCATCATCGACGAAAATTGGCGCGCCGAAAAACAATCTTGGAAGTGCGACTTGCGGCATGGTCCTGTCCAGATCGAATTGTTCAGTTTTCCCATGCCACCCAGCCGGCCGA
>NZ_RZSL01000177.1:0-10423 GCF_003997355.1 Mesorhizobium sp. M1E.F.Ca.ET.041.01.1.1
GCGGAAGGTGCAGATGCAGATGTCGATGGAACGGCCGGCCATCATGCCACCTTCCGCTGCGATCGAGGCGTCAGGAGCTGCTGCCAAAAGCCCACGGACCAGCCGAAATGCATGACCATCGCCGAAACGCCGGCCAGCGCTATGCCCGGGTTGCGCTGGCGGATGGCGGTGACCAGGCCGTAGCCGAGGCACACGGCCGCCCAAAGCAGGAAAGGCACGGCCGCCAGCCAGGAGACGAAGGAAAAGAGCGCCAGGAGGACGACGGGCGCGACCAGCAGCGGGATCATCTGCCGCACCTTCGGCACCATGCGGTGCTTCAACACGTTCTTGGCGCGGCCGCGGCCATAGCCCAGATACTGGAAATAGAGGCTCTTCAACGTGGAACGCGGATAATAGACCATGTGGGTGCTGCCGCTCATCCAGATGCGGTAGCCGGCCTGGCGCAGCCGATAGTCGAGCTCGGCGTCCTCGTTGTGGCTGAAGCTCTCGTCATAGCCGCCGACCGCCCTGAAGGCGGCGATGCGCATGAGCGCGTGGTGACCGTGGTCGACCCACTCGCCGGCCGACATGTGGCGATGCTTCGAGCCGCCAGTGCCGAGCTTGGAATTCTGCGCCGCGGCCGCAGCCTTCTGCATCGCGCCGGTGCCGCTGGTCAGCATCGAGACGACGACCGAATCTGCGCCGGTGGCAAGCGCTTCCTCGATCAGCCTGTCGCAATAATCGACGGGATAGCCGCCATGCGCGTCGATGCGGATGAGATAGTCGGCAGCGTCGCCGAACGTCGCCACCGCCAGGTTGATGGCGGCACTCTGGATCCGCTTCGGATTGGCGAGCAGAACGACCCGAGGGTCCTCGGCGGCGACCTTTTCGACAATGCCTTGCGTGCCGTCGGTGCTGCCGCCGTCGGCGACGACAATGCGCGCGCCCAGCCTTGCGGCAGCCGGCCGCAAGTGCCCGAGCAGCGCACCGATATGGGCGGCCTCGTTGAGGCACGGAACGACGATCAGGCTCGATGCCGTGGTCTGCGTCATCGGCGTTTGTCCATTCTCGGCCATCCTATGCCAACGCCTCGGCCGCGAAGGTTCCGTCGATGGCGGCCAGGCCGCGCAGCTTGTCGACAAGGGCCAGGCAATCGCTGCGGTCGTAGCTCCAGGTCCTTGGATTGCGGGCCAGCACCCGCGACTTCAGCTTGTCGTAGCGCTCCTGGCTCATGCGGCCGAGCGCGGTCTCGAGTCCCTCGGGCGTGGCTTCCGACAAAAGCACGCCGATGTCCTGCTGCTTGAGGAAGCGGCCTGTTTCGGTGCTCGCCATCGAAATCGGCACGGCGCCGAAGCGGCAGCCTTCGTAAAGGCGGTTGGGAAGCAGCCATTCGGAATTCTGGCCTTGCTCGAAGAAATCGATCGCCCACGAGAAATGCGCCTCCCGGTAGATCGCGGCCATGTCCTCCGGATTGCGGTAGGGACCTCGAAAGGAAAGCCAAGGCTCGGCTTCGACGAAGGCATGAAAATCCGGGAATTCGGACAGCGCCGGACGGCCCCTGAGCACCACCTCGAAGCGTCCGTTTTGCCGGCGGGTGAATTCGGCCAGCAGCTCCAGCGAGCGCCGGCATCTGAGCGCGCCGAACCAGCCGATGCGCCAGGGCGGCGCCATCGGGGGGTCGCTCTCAGGCAGATTGTCCGCCGGCACCGGCATGGTGTCGAAATACTTGTTCTCGATCAGCTCGACCGGTGCGGCGATTTGCCCGAATGGTTTGAAATAGTTGGCGATGAAGGCGGGAGAACTGGTCACCAGCAGCTTCACGTCGCGGGCGAGATGGCGTTCGACTCCACGCAGCGTCTTGCCGATCAGGTCGTTGCGCAACACCAGCCGATGGATGTCCAGGCATTCGTAGACGATCGGCACGCCGGCGCCGAAGGCCTGGTTCGCGCGGCGGGCAAGCGCCAGCATTTCGAGGTTGCGCGCGATGATCAGATCGGGTCGCGCCACGGCGCTGAGCTTGGCGCCGATCGTTACAGCGGCCCTGGCCACCGCGCCGATGCGCTGCGCGAATCGGCCATCGCGCGTCGGACCGAGGTCGACCGGCTCGATGCCTTCGATCTCGGCGATCGGACTGTTGGTGCGACGGAAGCCCGCCAGGGTAATCCCGGCGCCGCCTGCCCTGAGCATTTTGACCCTTCGGCGCACGGCCGGATCGGATACGTCATGCACAAGGTACAAGACATGCAGCATGAAACTCGACCGCTGTTGGGCCCGCCACCCACGGGAAAGGTAGTACAGCTTTTGCTGCATCGCAACATTTTTGGTGCGGCGTTGGTAAACAGCGCACATTTTTTGTTGCACTGCAAAAACGTCTTGCGGTAGTTTGTACCTGGCGGCGGGCGCCGGTCACGACGATGTCGGACCGGAGCAGAATCAGGAATCCTGAATTTGGAAACCAGTGCATTCGATCCGCCCGAGGGCTCACTGCGCAGATCGGTCGGACGCGGCGCCGTCGTTACCGCGATGGCGCAGGGCGTGCGGGTCGCCACCCAGATCGTCTCCGTCATCGTGCTGTCGCGGTTGTTGTCGCCGCAGGATTTCGGCGTGGTGGCGATGTGCGCGCCGGTGCTCGCCTTCATCGCGCTGTTCCAGGATTTCGGCCTGACCCAGGCGACGATCCAGAAAACCGGCATCCGGCACGAGGAGGTCAACTACCTCTTCTGGATCAACACGGCGGTGAGCGCGGTGCTGGCCTGCGTGCTGGCCGGGGCGGCCCCCTTGGTGGCAGCCTTCTACGGCGAGCCGCGCGTTACGGGGCTGGTCGCCGCGTTCGGCCTGCAGATCATGGCCTACGGCCTTGGCGCCCAGCATCTGGCGCTGATGACGCGGCGCATGGAGTTCACCCGGCTCGCCATCATCGATGTCGCCAGCGCCGTTTCCGGACTTGTCGCTTCGATCGCCTGGACCTTCATCGACCGCTCCTACTGGGCGCTTTTCGCCGGCACGCTGACCGGCGCCGTGCTGCCGACGATCTGCTATTGGGTGTCCTCGCGCTGGCGTCCCGGGCTGCCGCGCAAGGTCGAGGGCATCGGCCAGCTGATCCATTTCGGCGCCGGCATCACCGGCTTCAACTTCGCCAATTTCTTCGCCCGCAACCTCGACAACGTGCTCATCGGCAAATATTGGGGCGAGGCGCAGCTCGGCCTCTACGACCGCGCCTACAAGCTGCTGCTCTTCCCGCTCAGCCAGATCACCAATCCGCTGTCGAAGGTGATGGTTCCCGCGCTTTCGCGGCTGAAGGACGAGCCCGACCGCTACCGCAGCGCCTACCTGCGCGTCATGCCGCTGATCCTTCTGGTGGCGCTGCCGGGTGTGGCCTTCGCCACCGCCATGTCCGACACGCTCATTCCCTTCGTGCTCGGCCAGCAGTGGCGGGAGAGCGCCGATATCTTCCTGGCGCTGGGTTTCGCCGGCCTTTTGCAGCCGCTCAACAACCCGGCCGGCTGGCTGTTCGTCAGCCAAGGCCGTTCGGGCGATTTCATGCGCTGGGGCATCATCACCGCCGTGACCTCGGTGCTGGCCTTCGCCATCGGCCTGCCCTATGGCGCGCTCGGCGTCGCGGTCGTCTACGCGGTCAGCGAATATCTGCGGACGCCTTTCCTCTGGCTCTATGTCGGCAAGGCCGGACCGCTGCGCGCGAGCCATGTGCTCTACGCGGCGACCCCGTTCGTGCTCGGCGCGCATCTGGCGCTGGCCCTGGTCTGGCTCGCCAAGCCAATGCTGCCGATGCAGCCCGTCATCGCGCTGGCAAGCGGCGCGGTGCTGTCCTATGTCGTCACCATCATCGTCGCGCTCGCCTTCGGCGCCGGCCGCGAGGCGCTTCGGGAGGCCTTGCGGCTGATCCCGGCGCGCGGGTTTTCCGCAGCACCCAGCGAAGCAAAATGAGCTTGCTCGGTGCAATGCAATTGCGTCCCGGCCGTGGCCGGACAACCGGCAAAAACCGCTGATTTGAGGGTAAGGCAACAGCATGAACTACCGATCGATTTCAGACATGAACGACGCGATCGTGCGGAACCTGCACCGGTTGCCGCGCGACATCGACCTGGTGGTCGGCGTGCCGAGAAGCGGCGTGCTCGCCGCAACGCTGGTCAGCCTGACGGCGAACATCCCGATGACCGATCTCGACAGCTTCCTCGCCGGCAGGATCTACACGTCGGGAATCACCAAGCGCCGCGCCGCGCTTGACCGGCAGCATTCCGAAATGCGCAAGATCCTGGTGATCGACGACAGCGTCAGCGGCGGCAACGCCATGCGCGATGCGCGCAACAAGATCGAAGCTGCCGGCATCAAGGGCGATTTCGTCTTCGCCGCCGTGTTCGGCCTCCTGTCGGAACACAAGGAAACCGACATCGTCTTCGAGGTCGTGCCGCATCCCAGGATGTTCCAGTGGAACTTCATGCACCACATCTTCCTCGAACAATGCTGCGTCGACATCGACGGCGTGCTCTGCCTCGACCCGACCGAGGAAGAGAACGACGACGGCCCGGCCTACGAGAAGTTCCTCGCCGAGGCGCGGCCGCTGCTCGGGCCGACCCGCAAGATCGGCTGGCTGGTGACGAGCCGGCTGGAAAAGTACCGCAAGCTGACCGAGGCGTGGCTTGCCAGTCACGAGATCAAATACGACCACCTCATCATGCTCGACCTGCCGAGCAAGGCCGAGCGACAGCGGCTCGGCGCGCATGGCAGCTTCAAAGCCGATTTCTACCGCAAGTCGGACGCCATCCTGTTCATCGAGAGCGAGCATGAGCAAGCGCTCAAGATCGCCAAGCTGTCGGGCAAGCCGGTGCTGTGCGTCGAGACCAATATTGTGAGCTTTCCCGATGCGCTGTCGCTGCCGGCGCTGCAGCAGGCGGCGCGCAACCTGCCGGCGCGGCTCAGGCAGGTCAATTCGCCCGACGGACGCAAGAAGGTCGCGAAAGCGGCGGTGCGGGCGCTATTGGGCTCGCGTGGCTATGAAATGCTGAAAAGCCGCGTCAAAAGGCCTGCGTAAGTAATAACTTACGCGATGCTCTACGCGGCTCGCCGGGAGCGCTGCTGCGCCGCCCTCTCGAGCAGGCCGAAGAAGGTGGCGAATTGGCGGTCGGGATCGAGTTCCGGGCGCTGCGAGAAGGCGAGCGCCGCCTCCGAGAGCCGCCCGTACTCCTGGCGGTCGTTCCACAGCCGCCTGACCGCTCCGACCCAGTCCTCCAGCGGCGCGTCATAATCCAGCACCACGCCACCTGAGCCGATCGCCTCGGGCAGGCCGCCGCGCCGCGAACCGACAACCGGAATGCCGCTGCAATGGGCTTCAGAAGCGACGCGGCCCCAGGCTTCTTCCCATTTGCTTGGCGCAAGCAGGATCTTCGTGCGGCCATAGACGGTTTTCATGTCACTGGTGCGGTTTTCCAGCCTGATGTTGGAAAATGGCGCGATGGTCCGCTCGATCTGGGCCCGATGGTCGTCCTCGAGCTTCCAGCTCTCGACGAACAGGAACGGTATTTCCGGGCACGCGGCGGCAATGCGCACAGCCAGGTCAAAGCCCTTTTCCTCATAGGGGTTGATGAAGGTGACGAACTCGCCGGTCGTCGGCGTGCTGTAGGTGGCCGGATTGATGGTCGGCGGGATGACGGTGGACTCGATGCCGAACTCGCGACTGTAGGTGCGGGCCGTGAATTCGGAATTGGCGATATAGCGCGCCGCATCGAGCTCGCGCAGGTCGCCGCCCAGTTCGTGGAATTCGACATTCCTCAGATAGACGACCAGCGGAACGCCCTCGGCCTGGAGCGCCTTGCCGAGCGGAACGGAGTTGTGGCATTGCACGACGGCGACGTCTGGCTGCATCTTCTTGACGGCGAAAGCGGCCGCCTCCCAGGGAAACCAGGCACGCACCACCGGATAGCCCGGAAAGCTGTCGATCACGGCGGGCTGGCCCAGCAGCTTCATCTTGGCGCGCGCCTTGTAGCCGAACATGCCCTGGCCGAACAAAGCGGCGAGCACCGAAGCCTCATGGCCGTGTTCGATCAACTGCTCAACAAGGTGATGCGTGCTCGATTGGACACCGCCGCTGAACTGCGGCGTATAGCCAGTACCGCCTGCGAAAAGAACTTTCATGGGCTCGGCTCCTTGTCATTTTTTTCTTGGCCAGTTTGTTCCTGACTTGCCGGCGCGGATCTCTGCCAGGCGGTTTCAGGCATTCTGCGGCTCGAGATTGGCAAACGGATTGGTGCATGGGTGCCAGCCAGTGAAGCGGATCGGATCATTGGGCGAGCCGCGCCAGGCATAGTCGGTCAGCATGTGGAACTCGGCGATGACCCAGCGCTCGAAATTCCCGACATCCTGCTGCTTCTGCCTGGGCAGGAATTCGCGCGCCTTGTCGAGCTTCACGGTCTCCAAAAGCGTCACCGCATCCGCCAGC
This sequence comes from Mesorhizobium sp. M1E.F.Ca.ET.041.01.1.1, assembly GCF_003997355.1. Lineage (NCBI taxonomy): Bacteria > Pseudomonadati > Pseudomonadota > Alphaproteobacteria > Hyphomicrobiales > Phyllobacteriaceae > Mesorhizobium > Mesorhizobium sp. M1E.F.Ca.ET.041.01.1.1. The sequence goes on from NZ_RZSL01000177.1 coordinate 6,434, forward strand.
TTGTCGCTCGGGAATACCCACGGATTGCGGTTGCGGAACTCGAGCACGAATTGCTGCAGATGCTCGATCCGCATATTGAGCGGACCGAAGTATTTTTCCAGCGTGACGCGGACCAGATCCTCATCCGAGAAGGACGATACGGCGGCAGCGGCGATGCCGGTCGAAGCAATGCCGCCGGCGACAACGGCCAGCGCGGTGCGTCGCGTGATCTTCATCGGTCCCTCCTTCATGCCAGCCGGCCCGCCGCCCGAAGCGAAAGAGCGGCGGCGGTCAGGCTTGGGTTGGCGCAGGAACAGCTCGGATAGGTGCTGGTGCCGACAACGACGAGGTTGCGGAGCCGGTGATGGATCATGTCGCGGTCCACCACCGAGTCGGCCGGACCGGTGCCCATCCGCAAGGTGCCCTGCACATGCGATTCGGTTGGCCGGATCCCGCGATCGAATATCTGTTCGACCGGCAGCGGCTTGAGCAGCGACGGCAGCCTCTCGAGCGCCTTGGCCATGCCTTTGGTTGCGTAGTCGGACGCACCCTTGAAGCTGACGAAGGCGTTCTCGTTCTTGTCGAGGATCACCCGGTTTTCCGGGTCGAGCAGGTTTTCGGTGACGATGACCAGCGGCAGCACTTGCCTGAGCCGCCCCTTCTCGGCCCGCATGCCATGCTGCCAGCGGTTCTCGAAATAGACCAGCGCCGCCGCGTGCTCGGCGCGATGCGGGCCGTCATAGAGACCGAAATTCAGCCCGGTGGTGATGGTGCTGCCGTCGAAATTGTCGACGCCGTCGAGATAGATCTCGTAGTTCCAGCCATAGGATTCATGCAGGCCGAGCCCGACGAATTCGCCGCCGAGCCCGGAGCGCAGCATGATCGCCGGGCTCTGGATGGCATTGGCGCCGAGGACGACGAGGTCGCCGCTGACCGAATATTCCTTGCCGTTGCGCACGAAGCTGACCGATCGCACCGAACCGCCGGCATGGTCGAGCCGGCGCACTTCGGCGCCCAGGCACACCGACACGTCCGCGTGCTCGAAGACGTGCATCAGGCCATTGTTGACGGTGAACTTGGCGTCGACCGGACACAGCCAGCACCTCAGGTTGGCGCAGCAAGAGGTGCGCTGCGCCGTTGCCACCCGCGCACGAGCGGTCGGCATGACGAAATGCTGCTCCGGCTGCGCCGCCTTCATCATCCGATCAGGCGCCGACATGCGATGCGGCGGCTGCGGGAACGGCCGCGAGCGCGGCAGCATGCGGGCCATGTCGGGATCGCCGGAGATCGACATGACCTCCTCGGCATCGCAATAGAACGGCTCGAGATCGTCATAGCTGATCGGCCAGTCGTTGCCGACGCCGTAGGTGCTCTTCAGCTTGAAGTCGTTGGGGTGGAAGCGCGGCGTCTGCGCGAACCAGCAGTTGGTGCCGCCGCCGAGGCCGATCGTATAGTTCCACGGCTTGTCGGCATTGTCGGTCTTGTAGGTGCTCTCGTCATCTATGTCGGTGTTGGCGTTCTGGTTGAGCTGCCATTCATGCGTGTTGTGGCGGCCCCATTCCAGCACCAGGGCGCGGGCTTTGCGCCGCTTCAGGAACTCATGCAGGAAAAAGGCTGAACCGAAACCGGAACCGATGACGACGAGATCGAAATGCTCGTTGGCGATTTTTTCGGGCTGAACGTCCATCACCATCGGATCGAACCCTTTCCCGAAACGCGCGCGATCATTGTCGGCCCCCAAATCATTGTCGGGGCCCCATCATTGCCGGTCCCATTGTCGTTCGCCGGAACCGTCTGGCGGGAAGCTGGCCGCGAACATCGTCATGCCGCCATCCTGCCGATCGAGTGGTATTCGATGCCGTAGCGGGCAATGACCTTCGGGTCATAGAGGTTGCGGCCGTCGAAGATGACCGGTGTCGTCAGCGCGTCCTTGAGCGCGTCGAAGGAAGGAGCCCTGAAGCTCTTCCATTCGGTGCAGATCAGCAGCGCGTCGGCGCCGCGCAGCGCCGCCTCCTTGGTGCCGCACAAGAGAAGGTCCTCGCGCAGGCCGTAAATGGCCTGGCATTCCTGCATGGCCTCCGGATCATAGGCCTGCACCTTGGCGCCGGCCGCCCACAACGCCTCCATCAGCGTGCGCGACGGGGCCTCGCGCATGTCGTCGGTATTCGGCTTGAAGGCAAGTCCCCAGACGGCGAAGGTCTTGCCCTTGAGACTGCCCTGGAAGTAGCGGTCGACCTTGCCGAACAGCACCGATTTCTGCGCGTTGTTGCGCTCCTCGACGGCGCGCAGCAGCTTGGCGTCGAACTTGACGCCCTCGGCGGTCTTGATCAGCGCGCGCACATCCTTGGGAAAGCAGGAGCCGCCATAGCCGAGGCCGGGATAGATGAAGTGGTAGCCGATGCGCGGATCGCTGCCGATGCCCTTGCGCACCTCCTCGATGTCGGCGCCCAACTGTTCGGCGAGATTGGCCATCTCGTTCATGAAGCTGATCTTGGTCGCCAGCATGCAGTTGGCCGCGTATTTGGTGAATTCGGCGCTGCGCACGTCCATCACGATCATCTTCTCGTGGTTGCGGTTGAACGGCGCATAGAGCTCGCGCATCACCGCCTCGGTGTCCTCGCTCGACGTGCCGACGATGATGCGGTCCGGCTTCATGCAGTCGGCCACCGCCGAGCCTTCCTTGAGGAATTCCGGATTCGAGGCGACGTCGAAGCTCAGATCCTCGCGGCCGCGCTTCTTCAGCGTCTCGGCGATCTTCGCCTTGATCTTCTCGCAGGTGCCGACCGGCACGGTCGATTTGCCGACGACGATCTTGGGTGCGTCCATCTCGCGGCCGATGGCCTCGGCGACGGCAAGCACGTATTTCAGGTCGGCCGAGCCGTCCTCGCCGGGCGGCGTGCCGACCGCGATCATCTGGATCTGGCCATGCTTGATCGCCGCGGTCGCATCGGTGGTGAAGCGGATGCGGCCGGCGGCGTGGTTCTCCTTGACGAGGGTTTCGAGCCCGGGTTCGAAAATCGGGATGAAGCCCTGGTTGAGCCGCTCCACCTTCGCCTCGTCGATGTCGACGCACACCACCTCGTGTCCGACCTCGGCGAGCACCGCGGCCTGGACGAGACCGACATAGCCAATTCCAAACACCGTCAAATTCATTTGGTTCTATTCCTGTCTAAGGCCGGGCCGCAAAGCGACCCGGCCAGTTCAGATATCTCCGGGGCCGGCCCGGGTTAATTCGCTAGAGCATGATCATATCCGAACCGTGGGTCAGCGAAGCAAAAATCGGATGACCTTCGGTTCGGGATCATGCCCTAGTTGCTGTTGGTTATGGTGCAAGCCAGCGATTCCGGGAATTGGCATGGCTGGCCCAAAGCGGTGAAGGCGACGCGCTTGACCTGCATGGTCACCTTGCGGCCGGGATCGGCGAAGGCGCCCATCCAGTTGGTCAGCTTGTCGCTGCCCCACAGGCTGAAGAAGATCTTCTGCGGATTGGTCGGCAATTCGTCCGGATTGGTCACCTCGTTGACAAGCTTGCCGTTGACATACCAGCGCAGCCGGTCCTTCTCCCAGACGAAGCCGTAGTCGTTGAAGCCCTTGTCGGCGCCGCCCTCGACATCGACGAGCTTGCCGTTCTTCGGCTTGCCCTGGATGTAGCTGTTGACCTGGACCTTCGACGGATCCTTGGTGAGCACCTCGAAGTCGATCTCGTCCCAGGGCTTTTTGTCCTGCGGCCCGATATAGGTGAAGAACGCGGCGTTGAGGCCGGATCCGGTGTCCGTCTTCATGCGCGCCTCATAGACGCCGTAGCCATAGCGCTGCTTGGTCTGCAGCTCGGCGCAGGCGAACTCGCGATCCTTGAGCTTGCGTTTTTCGAAGCCGAGCGAAAGCACGCCGTCGGAAAGCCGGACCAGATCCTTCGACCAGATGCAGTTCTGGTGATTGCCGTTGCTCCAGCCGTCGTAGACGTACCAGCGCGAGCGGTCGAAATTCGAGAAATTGTCGACGAAGGACGGC
>NZ_RZSL01000178.1:0-10349 GCF_003997355.1 Mesorhizobium sp. M1E.F.Ca.ET.041.01.1.1
GCCCTGGCCTTGCGGGGGCGAGGAAAGGCGCTTACTCATGACCACCTTCACCCCATCCACTTCCGCCGAAGTCCTCTCCACCGTCCAATGGGCGGCGGCGGAGGAAACGCCGCTGGAAATCCTCGGCCATGGCTCCAAGCGCGGCATCGGCCGCCCGCTGCAAACCGAGCACACGCTCGACCTGTCGAAGCTCTCCGGCGTCACCCTCTATGAACCGGCCGAGCTGGTGCTGTCCGCAAGAGCCGGCACGCCGCTTGCCGAAATCGAGAAGCTGCTCGCCGAAAACGGCCAGCAATTCGCCTTCGAGCCGATGGACTATCGTGCGCTGCTTGGCGGCGAGCCGGGCAGGGGCACGATCGGCGGGGTGCTTGCCTCGAACCTGTCCGGCCCGCGGCGTCTCAAGGCTGGCGCCGCGCGCGACCATATCCTCGGCATCGCCGCCGTCTCGGGCCGCGGCGAGGCCTTCAAGTCGGGTGGCCGTGTCGTCAAGAACGTCACCGGCTACGATCTCTCCAAGCTGATGGCGGGGAGTTGGGGCACGCTCGCCGTGCTGACCGACGTCACCTTCAAGGTCCTGCCCGCGGCCGAGACCGAGGTGACCTTGGCCATCCGCGGCCTGCTCGACGATGCCGCGGTTGCCGCCATGGCGCTGGCGCTGGGTTCCAGCGCCGAAGCCTCGAGCGCGGCGCATCTTCCGGAGCGGATCGCTTCGCGCGTCGCCACCGGCCATCTCGGCAGCGATGCCGCGACGCTGCTGCGCGTCGAAGGCTTTGGCCCGTCGGTCGTCTACCGCATCGAGGCGTTGCGGAACCTGCTCGGCAAGGCCGGTCCGCTGCAAGAAATCGCCGGCGAAACCTCGAAGGCGATGTGGCGCGACATCCGCGATTGCACACCCTTCGCCGATGGCGCCGAGAGGCCTGTCTGGCGCGTGTCGATGGCGCCGTCGCAGGCGCACCACATGGTGATGGCGCTGCGCATGCAGGCGGCCGTCGACGCTTTCTACGACTGGCAGGGCGGCCTGGTGTGGCTCTCCATGCGCGAGGATGATCCGGAGGCGGGGCTGCTGCGCGGATTGATCCGCAAATATGGCGGCGGCCACGCGACACTGGTGCGGGCGTCTGCCTCGCATCGCGCGGCGCTCCCGGTGTTCGAGCCGCAGCCGCAGCATCTGGCGGCGCTGTCGGCGCGGCTCAAGGCCGAGTTCGATCCGAAGCAGATTCTCAACCCCGGCCGCATGGCGCCGGGTGCCGGCTCTGCTACTCTCGCTCGACCAACCGAGGGATCAGCATCATGAGCAATACCGATCCAGGCCCGGGCAGCGGACAGCGCCAGACCGATCGCTGGCTGGAGCCGGGCCAGACCAACGCGCTGGTCATCTACATTCTTTACCTCGCCAGCCTTGTCATCGGCGTGACCGGCATTATCGGCATCGTGCTTGCCTACATCAATCGCGGCAAGGCGGGCGGCTTTGTCGAAAGCCACTACACATTCCTGATCAGGACGTTCTGGATCGGCCTTCTCTACGCGCTGATCTCCGTGGTCCTGATGATGCTCGCGATCGGCTTCCTGCTGATGTTCGCGGTCGCTGTCTGGTTCATCGTGCGCTGCATCCTCGGGCTGCAGGCGCTGCAGCGCGGCGAGCCGGTCAAGAACCCGCAAAGCTGGCTTCTCGGACAGTGAGGATTTTTGTGTGCAGACCAATTTCTCAGCCACGCAGCTTGCCGATCCGCATGTCGCGGAATCGGAGAAGATCCTGCGCAAATGCGTGCATTGCGGCTTCTGCACCGCCACTTGTCCGACCTATGTGACGCTGGGCAATGAGCTCGATTCACCGCGCGGCCGCATCTATCTCATCAAGGACATGCTGGAGAACGGCCGGCCGGCCGACAGGGAGATCGTCACCCATATCGACCGGTGTCTCTCCTGCCTTGCCTGCATGACGACATGCCCCTCGGGCGTGAACTACATGCATCTGGTCGACCATGCCCGCGCCCATATCGAGGCGACCTACAGGCGCCCGCTGCCCGATCGGCTGACGCGCGCGATGCTGGCTTTCGTGCTGCCTTACCCGGGCCGCTTCCGCGCCGCATTGAAGCTGGCCGGACTCGGCAGGCCGTTCATCGGCCTGTTCGAGAAGCTGCCGGTGCTGAGGCCGGTCGCCGCCATGCTGAAGCTCGCGCCCTCGTCGATCCCGCCGGCATCGCCGATGGCATCACCCGGTACACATGCCGGCCAGGGCGCGAAGCGCGGCCGCGTCGCCATCCTCACCGGCTGCGCGCAGTCGGTGCTCGATCCGGCCATCAACGAGACGACCATCTCCTTGCTGACAAGGCTCGGCGTCGAGGTCGTGGTGCCTGAAGGCGAAGGCTGCTGCGGCGCGCTCGTCCATCACATGGGCCGCGAGGATCAGGCCCTTGCCTCGGCTAGGCGGAATGTCGACGCCTGGGCACGCGCGATCGAGCAGGGCGGGCTCGACGCCATCATCATCACCGCGTCCGGCTGCGGCACCACGATCAAGGATTACGGCTTCATGCTGCGCCTCGATCCCGCCTATGCCGAAAAGGCGGCGCGCGTTTCGGCGCTGGCCAAGGACATCACCGAATATCTTGCCGCTCTCGATCTGCCCGAGCCGGTGCGCAAGCCGGGCACGATCGTTGCCTATCACTCCGCCTGCTCGATGCAGCACGGCCAGAAGATCACGCGCCAGCCGAAGGAGCTACTCGCCAAGGCAGGCTTCGTCGTGCGCGAGCCGCGCGAAGGCCATCTCTGCTGCGGCTCGGCCGGCACCTACAACATCCTCCAGTCCGAGATTTCGGCCAGGCTTCGCGACCGCAAGGTCCGGAATATCGAGGCGACCGGCGCTTCAGTTGTCGCCACTGGTAATATCGGCTGCATCACCCAGATCGCATCCGCAGCGAAACTGCCGGTGGTGCATACGGTGAAGCTGCTCGATTGGGCCTATGGTGGCCCGAGGCCGGAAGGCGTTTCGGAGCGAGAGCTTGTGGCGGCAGAGTGACGCTTGGGCGTAGTGACCAAGGCAGCGGCTCCAGGTTTCGAGTTCGCCAAACAACTCTTCGGAGTGCTGGCGCTGCCCCTCACCTGCCTGCCGGCATCCTCTCCCCGTATAGAGACGGGGAGAGGATGCTGTCATCGCCGGTTTCGCCAATCGCCAAGGAAGGGTGCCGACTTTGCGGCCAGCCCCTTCTCCCCGTCACTATACGGGGAGAAGTGCCCGGCAGGGCGATGAGGGGCGGCGCCGGCTTCGACAATTGGCGTCTCAGCAAAAAGCTGGAAACGGCACTTGGTTGAAGCAATAGCCTGGCGTGCCCCGCCTACTCCGCCGCAAGCTGGTCCGCCACGCCGTAGGTCGCGCGGTAGAGCGCGCGCTGGCGATTGAGCGCCACCATGGTGTTGCGCAGCAGGATCGCGACCGTCAGTGGGCCGACGCCGCCAGGTACCGGCGTGATCCAGGAGGCCACCTCCTTGACGCTCTCGGTGTCGACGTCGCCGACGATGCGGCTTTCGCCGTCGGGCCCGATCTCCGAATTGATACCGATATCGATAACACAGGCGCCCGGCTTCACCATGTCGGCCTTGATCAGCCGCGGCTTGCCGACGGCGACGAACAACGCGTCGGCGCGCCGGGCGTGCGCCGCCACTGAGCGCGTCATGTGATGGCACACCGTCACCGTCGCGCCCTCGCTCATCAACAGGAAGGCGATCGGCTTGCCGACGATCTCGGAATGGCCGACGACGACCACCTCGAGCCCTTTGAGGTCGAGGCCGGTCTCTTTGAGCAGCTCGACCGATGCTGCCGCCGTGCACGGCGCCAGATCGAGCTGGTTGTAGACGATGTTGCCGATCGAGGCCGGATGCATGCCCTCGACGTCCTTAAGCGGATGCACCGCCGCCTGCAGCGTCTTGATCGGGATATGCGCCGGCACCGGCCGCTGGATGATGATGCCGGTGACGCGCGGGTCGGCGTTGAGGCCGTGGATCGCCGCTTCCAACTCGCCCGCCGTGATGTCGGCGGCAAAGCGCCTCTCCTCGAAGCCGATGCCGGCAAGCTCGGCCTTGGCGCGCTGGTTGCGCACATAGACTTCGACCGCCGCTATGTCACCGACGGAGATCGAGACGAGCTTCGGCGGAAAGCCTTCAGCGGTGGCAATCGCCGCGTCCTCGCGCACGGAAGCGATGATGCGCTGGGCGACCGGACCACCCCGGAGATAGCGGCTGTCGTCGGACCGGGACATGACTGTGACCTTTGGAGCTGGAACCGTTGGCGTGGGAAATTGTGCGCTGCAATAGCAGAGGACGGCCGGGAAATCAGCCCCCGAAAACGAAACGGCCTGCTTTCGGCGCGACCTGCCGCCAGCCGTGAAAGCGAAAAGGGCAGCGCGGTTTCCCGCGCTGCCCTTTCGTGACTGGCCGTATCCCCACACGGCCCGTCCCCCGTATTCGTTGCCAGTCTAAGCACGTCTCCTAAAAGCGCGCTATGGCTTCAGAGCAACAGCAAGCGCCAAAAACGCCTCAGCGCCGCCTTACTGGCTGATGCGCGGTGACTATATCACCTCGACCGTCGTTCCGACATTCACGCGCTCGTAAAGGTCGACGACGTCCTCGTTGCGCATGCGGATGCAACCGGAAGACACCGCGCCGCCGATCGTCCACGGCTGGTTGGTGCCGTGGATGCGGTATTCGGTGGTGCCGAGATAGAGCGCGCGCGCGCCGAGCGGGTTCTCGATGCCGCCGGCGAGATAGGTCGGCAGGTAGCGGCCCTTGGCCGCCTCGCGCTTGATCATCACGGCTGGCGGGCGCCAGTCCGGCCACACCTTCTTGTCGGTGATCTTGTGCGTGCCCGACCATTCGAAGCCAGGCTTGCCGGTGCCGACGCCGTAGCGTCGCGCCTTGCCGTCCTTCTCGACCAGATAGAGGAAGTTCTGGTGGGTATCGATGACGATGGTGCCGGGTTTCTGCGGGCCGTCATAGGCGACTTCCTGCGGCAGATAGATCGGATTGATCTGCGGCCGCATCGCCATGCGCTTGGCGGGCTGCTGCACGGCCGCGGTGCGCTGCTGATCGGGCTGCGCCTGGAAAAGCCGCCGCGGCTGCTGCTGCGTCGCCTGCCGGGTCGGGCGCACGATGCCGGGCGCGTGGCCGAGCTGCAGCACCCAGGGCGCCGAAAGATCGGGGCTCACCATCACCGGCGGCCTGTCGGCATAACGGTCATCGGCAAGTGAGGTCGTCGCGCCGGCGGCAAGAACCGCGGCTGCGCCGAGCAGTAAAGTGAACGCTGTCTTCATCGGAACGCCCCTCGATCGTCGAACTCGTCCGAGGGAGTGCCCTCGGGTGCAGCGATCCTTGGCGTGGAGCGGCAACCGAAACATGAATCGGAATGCGTAAAATGCCGCTTTGTCAGTAAACCTTTTGGTGTGGTTACCGGCCGGTTCAGGAATCTGGTAAAGCCACGGTAAAACGGGCGCCGAGGCGCATTAACGAACGGATTTGTGGCAATGGGATACGAAAATGCCGGCCTGCTCGACGGCCCCGACGGTATCGCGCGCTGCTTCTGGCATGGCAATCTGCCGGACTATCTCCACTACCACGACCACGAATGGGGCCGACCCGTGGCGGACGACCGCCGGTTGTTCGAAAAAATCTGCCTCGAAGGTTTCCAGTCCGGCCTGTCGTGGCTGACCATCCTGCGCAAGCGCGAGAATTTCCGCGAGGCCTTCGCCAATTTCGACTTCGATCAGGTGGCTCGCTTCACCGATCATGATGTCGAGCGCCTGCTCGGCAATGCCGGCATCATCCGTCATCGCGGCAAGATCGTCTCGACCATCAACAACGCCAAGCGAGCCCGCGAGCTCGCCGATGAATTCGGTTCTTTAGCCGCCTGGTTCTGGAAGTTCGAGCCGGGTCCCGACGAGCGGCCCGAAATCGTTGACCTCGCGCATCTGCGCGCCAATCCGACGACGGCGGTCTCGGTCAGGATTTCCAAGGAATTGAAGAAGCGCGGCTGGAGCTTCGTCGGCCCGACCACCGTCTATGCCTTCATGCAGGCGATGGGCCTGGTCAACGATCATCTCGAAGGCTGTGTGTGCCGCGCCGAGGTGGAGGCGGAGAGGAAGAGGTTCAAGCGGCCGAAGTGAGCACTCTTTCCCTTCTCCCCTTGTGGGAGAAGGTGTCGCCGAAGGCGACGGACGAGGGGTGCTCCAGGGAACGCCAGCGCCTCACTCCGCTGGAACACCCCTTATCCGTCTCGGCGCTGCGCGCCGATCCACCTTCTCCCACAAGCGGAGAAGGTCAGGGTGCACTCAAACGCCGCCGGCGCCCGTCAAAAACAACCCGGCAAGGATGGCCGCCACGGCCGCGACGGCCGGGTAGATACCAGCAGGCCTGTCACCAGCGCGTCGCGCAAGGTGGGCTTTTGCGCTTCCGCCGCAACCTCGAACGGCCCGGCCGGCTACTGGGCCGGCTTGAGCGCGAGCCTATCGGCAGGCCGCAGCCTGGCAATTGGCTTGCCGCTCTCGATGATGTCGATCTGTTCCGCCATCGCCCCGAACCCCTTGTTTCCGGGGCGCTTTATGGTCTTGGATTGTGTCTGCAGCGTGCCGCGCTGATGGCGGAATTGTTTCGAAGGCGCGTCTATGCCTTCTCCCCTTGTGGGAGAAGGTGGCCGAGCGAAGCTCGGTCGGATGAGGGGTGCTCCAGCTTGGCACCGACGGTGCTCCGGCCAACACCCCTCGACCGTCTCGGCGCTGCGCGCCGATCCACCTTCTCCCACAAGGGGGGAAGGGAAGGGGCGCTAACCCTTGCCGCCCAAGGCTGTATCGTCTAGGACACGCCCGCTCGAAATAAGTCAGCGTTTATCAAGCGAAAAGACCCAACCCATGGCCGACAAATCGGAAAAGACGAAAGCGCGGCTGCCGCGCGGTTTTGCCGACCGCAGCGCCGAAGACATCCGCGCCGTCGAGAAGATGATGGCGACCATTCGCTCGGTCTATGAGCTTTACGGCTTCGAGCCGGTCGACCAGCCGATGATCGAATACACCGACGCGCTTGGAAAATTCCTGCCCGACCAGGACCGGCCGAACGAAGGCGTCTTCTCCTTCCAGGACGACGACGACCAGTGGCTGTCGCTGCGCTATGATCTCACCGCGCCGACCGCGCGCTTCGTCGCCGAGAATTACGACCGCCTGCCGAAACCTTACCGCAGCTATCGCTCCGGCTGGGTGTTCCGCAACGAAAAGCCGGGTCCCGGCCGCTTCCGCCAGTTCATGCAGTTCGACGCCGACACGATCGGCACGCCGGGCGTGGCTGCCGATGCCGAAATGGCGATGATGATGGCCGACGTTATGGAAGCGCTCGGCATCAAGCGCGGCGACTACGTCATCCGCGTCAACAACCGCAAGGTGCTGGACGGTGTGCTGGAAGCGATCGGCCTCGGCGGCGACCAGAATGCCGGGCGCCGGCTGACGGTGCTGCGCGCCATCGACAAGCTGGACAAGCTCGGGCCGGAGGGCGTTCGTCTTCTCTTGGGTGATGGGCGCAAGGATGAGAGTGGAGATTTCACAAAGGGTGCGGGTCTGAATGAAGACAAGATCGCAGCCATTTTTGCGATCGTATCGCTCAGCTACTCCGATTTGGAAGGAGGCATTCCCGACATCAAGGGTATCCCAGCAGTCGCTCGCGACGCAGGCGAATTGCATGATGGATTTCATGAGCTGAGCACAATCAATCAGTTGGTTCGCGCGAGTGGATACGGTGCTGATCGGATCAAGATCGACCCTTCCGTCGTGCGCGGCCTCGAATACTACACCGGCCCGGTCTTCGAGGCCGAACTCCTGGCCGAGATCCCCAATGAGGACGGCCAGATCGTGCGTTTCGGTTCGGTCGGCGGCGGCGGCCGCTATGACGGGCTCGTCTCGCGCTTCCGCGGCGAGCCGGTGCCGGCCACCGGCTTCTCGATCGGTGTCTCCCGGCTGATGACGGCGCTGAAGAACCTCGGCAAGCTCGACACCGCCGATGTCGTCGCGCCGGTCGTCGTTCTGGTCATGGACAAGGACATGGAAAGCCTCGGCCGCTATCAGAAGATGGTCGCCGACCTGCGCGCCGCCGGCATCCGCTCCGAAATGTATCTCGGCGGCGCCGGCATGAAGGCGCAGTTGAAATATGCCGACCGCCGCGGCAGCCCGATCGCCGTCATCCAGGGCGGCGACGAGCGCGCCAAAGGCGAGGTGCAGATCAAGGACCTGATCGAAGGGGCGCGCCTGTCGGCCGAGATCACCGACAACGCCGAATGGCGCGCCGCAAGGCCGGCACAGGTGACTGTGGCGGAGGGCGAGCTGGTCGCCGAGGTGAAGAAGATCCTGGCGGCGCAGGCGGCCGATCGCGCGAAAGGTGGCGCTTGAACACCCCCCTCTGTCCTGCCGGACATCTCCCCCTCAAGGGGGGAGATTGGATGTCGCACATGCTTTCGCCAATCTCCAACGCCGCGGATTTGGCGGCATCACCGAAGCTGCCGATCTCCCCCCTTGAGGGGGAGATGGCCGGCAGGCCAGAGGGGGGTGCCTCGCGCCCAGCCTATCAATGACCTCCCGCTACCCCGCCATCGCCGCCGACATCGTAAAACTCTTCGCCGCGCGCGACACGCACGCCGTCGAAGTCGCCGTGCTGCAGCCGGCCGATCCGTTCCTCGACATGGCCGGCGAGGATCTGCGCCGCCGCATCTTCCTGACCGAGAGCGAGACCGGCAAGACGCTTTGTCTCAGACCGGAATTCACCATTCCCGTCTGCCTCGACCACATCGCCAGCCAGGCCGGCACGCCGCGCCGCTACTCCTATCTCGGCGAAGTGTTCCGCCAGCGCCGCGAGGGCGGCAACGAGTTCTTCCAGGCCGGCATCGAGGATCTCGGCGACCGCGACACGGCCGCTGCCGATGCCCGCTCGCTGGCCGACGCGCATGCGCTGCTGTCGCTGGTGCTGCGCGGACAGACGCTTGCCGTGACGCTTGGCGACCAGACCCTGTTCGAGGCGGTGCTGGCGGCGCTCGGCTTGCCGCGCGGCTGGCGCATGCGGCTCGCCCGTGCCTTCGGCTCGGCGCCGATGCTGGAGGCAGCCCTTGCCGATCTCGCCAATCCGCCGCGCAACAGCCAGCTCTCCGGTCCGGTCGCCATGCTGGTGCTCGACGGCGATGCGGAAGGTCTTGCCGCGCATATCGCCGCCGGCATGGAGGAGGCCGGCCTGTCGGCTTCGTCCGGCCGTGCGCCGGCCGACATCGCGCGCCGGCTGATCGAGAAGGCGCAACTGCGCAGCGTGCGGCTGTCGAAGGAGGCGTTCTCGGCGCTGAAGGGCTTTCTCGAGATCGACGTCGCGCTGGGTGGCGCGACCGAGGCACTCGAAAAATTCGCCGCCGATGCCGGCCTGTCGCTGGGCGCGGCGCTCGAGAATTTCGCCGCCCGCGCCAGCGCGATCGAAGCGCACGGCCTGCCGGTCGAAAAGATCCGCTACGACGCCGCCTTCGGCCGCCCGCTCGATTACTACACCGGTCTGGTCTTCGAAATCGCGGCCGCCGACGGCGACCGGCCGCTGGTCGGCGGCGGCCGCTACGACCGGCTGCTGACGCTGCTTGGCGCCAAAAAGCCGATCCCCGGCGTTGGCTTCTCGGTCTGGCTCGACCGCATCGAGGCCTTGCGGGAGAGCGCGAAATGATCACGCTGGCGATCCCGTCGAAAGGCCGTCTCAAGGAACAGTCGCTGGAGGTGCTGGCCAAGGCCGGCCTGGCGGTCACCTTGCCTGAGGACGACCGCAAATACCGCGCCCTTGCCGATCTCGGCATCACCGGCGAGGACCTGTTGCGCGAGAACCTTGCCGACTGGGAAGCGCGCGCCGAGATCGTCGCCCGCCTCGGCTTCGGCCACGCCGATGTCGTGGTGGCCGTGCCGGACATCTGGCTCGATGTCGACACCATGACCGATCTCGACGATGTCGCCGCCGATTTCCGCCAGCGCCATGGCCGACGCTTGCGCATCGCCACCAAATATTGGCGGCTGACGCAGCAGTTCTTTTCGCTGAAGCACGGCATCCAGGTCTACCGCATCGTCGAAAGCCTCGGCGCCACCGAAGGCGCGCCGGCGGCGGGGCTGGCCGACGTCATCGTCGACATCACCACCACCGGCTCGACCTTGCGCGCCAACCACCTCAAGGTGCTGGGCGATGGCGTGATCCTGAAGTCGCAGGCCTGTCTGGTGGCTTCGAAGAAGGAGCGTGATGCAGCCGATGAGGCGCAGTTGCGCGATATAGCCGCGAGAATCCCTCCCCCTTGAGGGGAGGGTGGACAGCCGCCG
>NZ_RZSL01000179.1:0-10302 GCF_003997355.1 Mesorhizobium sp. M1E.F.Ca.ET.041.01.1.1
TTCTTCGACATGAAGGAGGTACGCTTCGCCAAGATGGGCATAGCCAATGTGTTCGGCGGCGCGGAAGTGCGCGCCTTCTTCCGGGCGCTGTTTGCCGATGCGCTGGCCGAGCAAAGGCCTTCCTTCCTGCTGCATGGGCTGGAAGTGGCCGGGAAGCCTCGCGCCGTTACCGGCTCCAGCCGCTCGGGCAAGCGCCTGATCTGCGAGTTCGGCGCAATCGCCGAGGACGATCTCGCCTTCACCAGCCCGGGCGACTTCCTGTTCTTCGACAATATCCAGGAAGCCTGCGAGCTCGGCTTCGACGTCTATGATTTCTCGGTCGGCGACGAGCCCTACAAGCGGCTCTGGTGCGACATCGAGGTCCAGCATTTCGAGGTGCTCGCGCCGCTGACGCTCAAGGGCCGGGCGCTGGCGACGGGGTTGCGGCAAGGGGCGCGGGCAAAGGCGTTCATCAAGAACAACCCGACGGTCTGGAAGCTGACCAAGATGCTGCGCCGCAAGGCTGCCGGACAAGCGGCGCCCGCTGTTGCCGAGGACGACAGTTAAAGCGCGTCGCGCCGAACCGAATCAGGCGACGCGCTTCAAGTCTTTGTTTTGATGCATGTCTTTCGCCGTCGATCTCCCGGTTGATACGGGCAAACAGGTCGAGGTCGAGACCTTGAAGAGCCTTGGGCGGAACCTATCGCCAGCCGTGAGGTTTTCGCACTCAGAAGGAGGAAAAGGCCATGGCTAAGTGCGACCAGTGCGGCAATGACTACGACAAGGCATTCCAAGTGAGCCTGGGCGGGCAAACCTATACGTTTGACAGCTTCGAGTGCGCAATCCACAAGCTCGCGCCGACCTGCCCTCATTGCAGCGTGCGGATCATGGGGCACGGCGTCGAGCAGGGCGATATCATCTATTGCTGCGCGCATTGCGCCGAGCAGGAAGGGGCCAAAGCTCTGGTCGATCGCGCGCCTTGACAGTTCTGTATCCGCCGGGTGCCTTCCAGATCTAACTACGCCGCCTGAACGATCTCGACCAGTTCAACGTCGAACACCAGGTCCTTTCCAGCCAAAGGATGATTGCCGTCGAGCTTGACGCTGGAATCGTCCACGCCGACGACCGTTACCTGCATGGCACGCCCTTCGCGGGTGCGGGCCTGCAATTGGGTGCCAACATCAACCTTGATGTTTTGCGGCACGCTGGCGCGGTCGATGGTTACGACCGCTTCGGGGCGATGGGGGCCATAGGCGGCGTCGGCGGGAACGGTAACGGTGCTTTTCGTGCCGACCTCCATGCCCTCGACATGCGTTTCGAGACCGGGAATTACCTGTCCTTCACCCAGCGTGAATTGCAGCGGTTCGCTGCCGGAAGAATCGAATTGAGTGCCGTCGACCAGACGTCCGGTATAGTTGATGCGTACAGTGTCGCCATTCTTGGCCTGTGTCATAGCAACCATCCTTTTGGGAGTTTGTGGGGGGACCGGCCTGGAGTTCACGGTCCCGCTATCGATCATCCACGCACGAAAAGTGCGCGGCGCGAAGAGCTAAACCTAGGGCCTCTGCTTCCGATGTAAAGTGCTGGGGCCGCCGAGAAAATGTCCGGGCTCGGCCTTGTACCTAAGGGCTGTCATACCCCGACACCGACTGAACCATGCTCGATTCGTCGCGGTCTCTTCCCGATACCTCAGGGCAATCGTTTAGCGGCGCGTGCAGAACAGCCCTGTTGGCGTTCAGCCTTATGCAGCCGAGCGACGTCCAGGCAACGGATTTCCAGGCTCATGGCCGACCGGCGTGACCAGGGTGACATCCGGATAGCCGTTCTCGATCAGTTTCACCGCGGCTTGCGTCACCTCTTCGTCGGCTTCGAGCATCGACAGGAAGACCTCCGTGCCGTCGCCGACGAGGCGGCTGATGCCCTGCGCATCGGCCGGGCCGCATTCGACCACCACGAGATCGTAGGCCGTTGTCAGCGACTGCATGATGATCGGCAGCCTGTCGGCGGCGCGCATAGCCTTGACCGGATCGGCGGTGCCGACGGGAATGACATGCGCGTCCGAATAGAGATCGGGGTGAATGACGTCGCTGAACTGCGCTTCGGACGCCAGAAGATTGGTGATACCGGGGAAAAGCCCGCTATCGAGCATCGGCCGCGATGCCGCGCCCGAAGCGGTGAGATCGAGCAGCAGCACGCGCAGTCCCGCATCCGACACTTCGCGCGCCACCAGTACGGCGGTAGCGGCGGCCTCGTCGCCTTCCGGCGAGACGAAGATGGCGCGCGCCGCACCCGAGCCGATCAGCTTTTCCGCCGCCCTGTCGACATCGATCTCCCCCAGCCTGGACCGCCACGGCTCAGGCGCTTCCGTCGCTACCGGGTCGTCAGGCGGTGCCGCCCTGGCGGCGCTCTGTCCGATCCGGTCGTCGGCGACCGAGTCGCCGCCGCCTGCATCCTCGGCTCGAATCTGGCGCCGGCGGCCGGACGCATGGCGCGGCCGGAGAACAATTCCTTCAGCAGCGTGCCGATCGCCATCAGCAGCAGCGATGCGGCCGCCGCGGCGCCCGTGATCGGACCGATCTTCGGGAAATAGGGTTCCGTCGGCACCTGCGCTTTCGACAGCAGACGAGCGTCCACAGGCAGATAATTGCGGTCGGCGCGCGAGGCCGCCTCGCAATAGCTCGCCATATAGGATTCGAGCTGCTGGCGCTGAGCATTGGCGTCACGCTGCAACGCGTCGAGTTGCACCTGCTGCTCGCCGGCGCGGGCCGAAGCGGCCTTTAGCTGGTTGACCTCCTGGACGAGCTGGTCCTCGCGAGCCTTGGCCGTCTGCGCCTGGGTCGCCAGACCCTTCAGGATCTTCTGCCCCTCGTTGCGGATCTGGCCGTTGAGATCGGCGAGCTGCGACTTCAGCGCCCGGATGCGCGGATGATTATCCAGCAGCGTCGTCGACAGGTCGGCAATGTTGGTCCTCAGTTCCACCTGCCGCTCGAGCAGGCGCTGGATCAATTCGGAAGACAGGACTTCCGGCACGCTGTCGAGCGTGCCGCCATT
Source organism: Mesorhizobium sp. M1E.F.Ca.ET.041.01.1.1 (assembly GCF_003997355.1). Classification (NCBI taxonomy): domain Bacteria; kingdom Pseudomonadati; phylum Pseudomonadota; class Alphaproteobacteria; order Hyphomicrobiales; family Phyllobacteriaceae; genus Mesorhizobium; species Mesorhizobium sp. M1E.F.Ca.ET.041.01.1.1. The sequence continues at coordinate 3,031 of NZ_RZSL01000179.1, forward strand.
CTGAAGCGCCTTGCGCACGCTGTCGGCGGTCGCCTCGGCGGCGGCGCGATTGGCGCGCACCCGCGAAAGCTCGGTCGACAGTTCGGAAAGCTGTTGGGTCGCGAGCACCGAATTATTGCCGCCCATCAAGAGGTCCGATTGCGCGCGGTAAGCAGCGACCTTGGCTTCGGCCTCCTTCACCCGATTCTGCAGATCGGTGATTTCCGGGCCGAGAAAGCCGGTGGCGGCGGTGTTCGATTCCTTTTTCGCGTTGCCCTTGGAAGCAAGATAGGCCTGCGCGATCGCGTCCGCGACCCGCGCCGCAAGCTTTGGATCCTCCGAAGAGAACTCGACTGCAATAACGCGAGATTTTTCAACGCCGTAGACGTTGAGCTTATCGCGCATCGCCTTGAGCACTCGTTCTTCCGGCGAAATGTCGAAAGGATCGCTCTTCAAGCCGACCAGGACGAGGGCGCGGCTCAGCGCCGACATCTTCAGCGTCTCGTCGAATTCGGGCACTTTCTCCAGATTGAGATCCGTCGCCACCTTCTTGAGTATGTCGGGCGACGATATGATCTGGACCTCGGTGGCTACGGCCTCCTCGTCGGTTGCCGGCTTGTCATCATTGGTTGCGCCGGCCGGCCGCGTGAAGACCGACTCGCGCGGCCCGATCTCCAGCTTGGCGGTGGCCTTGTAATAAGGCGTGGCCAGCCAGGCGAAGGCAAACGCCAGCCCGGTGACCACGAGCGTGACGAGAACAATGCGCAGCCAGTTCCTCGCCAGACTGGCGAAGAGCTGCCTCAGATCGACATCGACATCTGCGGCCGCGGACTGAACGGACATGCATCCTGCTCCGGAACTTTGAGTCGAGGATAGACCGTAAACAACTATGGTAACTCACCCGTTAAGATCAGAACGCATGCTTATTAGAAGACACTCAAAGAACATCGGACGAAGGCAATAGAACAATTGGGTTTTTTGCCTGCCGTCACCGCTTCCGGGCACGGTCCTTTACCGGCCATTAACCCTAACAGGATGATAACGGGCGCACTTCCTGGGGTTGGCCGCAGCACTGGCGGCGAGAGCGACGAAGGTTCGTGTCCGATCATGAAAAGCACTGCTTATCTCTTTCGCGCCATGCTTGCCTTGTCGCTGCTCACCGGCTGTTCCAGCTACCGCCCGACACCCGCCGCCTTCCATGAAGTGCTCGACCAGCCCTACAGACTCGGCGCCGGCGACCGCATCCGCGTCACCGTGTTCGAGCAAGAAGGGCTGACCAACACCTACAGCGTCGACCAGTCCGGCTACATCTCCTTCCCGCTCGTCGGCGCCGTGCCGGCGCGCGGCCACACCGCCCAGCAGTTGGAAAAGGAAATCGCCGACAAATTGCGCCAGGGATATCTGCGCGATCCCGATGTGTCGGTCGAGATCGACCGCTACCGGCCGATCTTCGTCATGGGCGAAGTCGGCGCGGCGGGCCAGTATTCCTATGTGCCGGGATTGACCGTGCAGAAGGCGATCGCGATCGCCGGCGGCTTCACGCCGCGCGCCAACCAGGAAAGCGTGGACATCACCCGTGATATCAACGGCAAGGTTATGACCGGCAGGGTGCAGACATCTGACCCGCTCTTGCCCGGCGACACCATTTACGTCCGCGAACGGCTGTTCTGAAAACCAACGTGGCGGCTCACCTCCGCATCGTTCACTGTTTCCGCTCACCTGTCGGGGGAATCTTCCGGCACGTGCGCGACCTGACCGAGGCGCAGGTCGCCGCCGGCCATTCCGTGGGCATCGTCTGCGATTCGACCTCGGGCGGCGACTATGAGGAGCGGCTGTTCAAGGCGATGGAGGAGAGTTTAGCGCTCGGCATCCATCGCACGCCGATGCAGCGTCATATCGGGCCTGGAGATATGACGGCGGCCTGGCGCACCTATCGAATCATCAAGGAATTGCGGCCGGACGTGCTGCACGGGCACGGCGCCAAGGGTGGCGCGTATGCCCGTCTGTTCGGCTCACTGTTGCGGGTTTCAAGGTATCGCGTGGCCCGCCTTTATTCGCCGCATGGCGGCTCGCTCCACTATGACGAAACGACGGCCACGGGAAAGCTGTTCTTCGCGCTTGAGCGCTTCATGGCGCGCTTCACCGATTGCCTGCTGTTCGTTTCCGATTACGAACGGCGAACCTACCGCCGCAAAGTCGGCGAGCCGCCGGTTCCCAACACGCTGGTCTACAACGGCCTGCGCGCCGCCGAATTCGAACCGGTAGGAACGGCGGCGGATGCCGCCGATCTTCTCTACATCGGCATGATGCGCGACCTCAAAGGTCCGGACATATTCATCGACGCGCTGACGCAGGCAGGCAGCGAGATCGGCCGCCCGTTGAGCGCGGTGATGGTCGGCGACGGCGACGACCTGCCGCGCTACCACGCCCAGGTGGAGCGGCTTGGATTGAAGAGCCATGTCCGTTTCCTGCCGCCGATGCCAGCCAGAGAAGCCTTCGCGCTGGCTGGGCTGATCGTCGTCCCGTCCCGCGCGGAAGCGATGCCCTACATCGTGCTGGAGGCGCTGGCCGCCGGCAGGCCGATGATTGCGACTGCGGTCGGCGGCATTCCGGAAATCTTCGGCGAAGGCTCCCCTGCCCTAATACGGCCGGATGCGGACCAGCTCGCCGAGAGGTTGGGCACAGCTCTCAACGATCCCGACGCCTACCGGAAACTGATGCCGCAGGGCGGCGAGCTCAGGGCGCGATTCGGCGCTGACGTCATGGCGGCCGAAATCGAGAAGGCTTATTTCGCGGCGCTTCGCGGTTAGTCAGGTCGGAAGAGCCGCAAATCGTCGTTCGAAACCCGCAAGAACGTCCGCCTCGAACACGCTCAACGACCGGCCCCGTTCCCACAGCGCGGCGTAGGATTCCCGGTCGAGCTGCGCCGACAGGATGGTCTCGATCCGCTCCCGCTGAGCAGCTTCGGTAGGCTGCCGGCCGTCGGGCCAGTCATCGAAGCAATGATCGACAAATCCAAGCATGAGCGCGGCATCGTTCAATCTTCCGTCTCGGGCCGCGAGCTCGGTGGCATTTTGGATGATGCACCAGTGCCATGACGCATGGTCGCGCGGGAGATATTTCCACGCCTCGTCGATGGCTTCCCTTGCCGCCTCGGTATTGCCGAGCGCCATCGAATAGCAGGCGAGATTGCTAAGCTGAGCACCGAGTTCAAGCGAGCTGCCGCGTTCACGAAGGCTTGGCAAGATGCCTTTGGCGAGCGCAAACGCGCCTCGATGATCCTGTCTTCGGTGAACCATTTCAGCCAGATACATGGTCGACCGGAAGAGGCCACGCTCGTTTCCGCACGACCGATGCATCGCCAATCCCGCCTGGCACTTGGTCATTCCGGCGACCTCTTCTCCACCGGTCAACAGCCACAAACCAATCGAAACGAGCGCCCATGCCTTCAACTTTGATGACGGAAGTTTAGCCGACAGGGTCTCAAGCCGCGCGAAAATCGGGGCGGCCTCGGAACGACGGCCGGCGAAGTTGAGCGTGGTCCCAAGAAGAACGAGGGCATGCGACAGCAGCAGATCGTTTGCGTCGGCCTCGAATTGCCGCACCGCCTGCATCAGCGCCTCGATCGCGCGCAGGTCCTGGGAATTGATCCGCGCGAGCTCCCCAACGGCAAGGAAAAGGCGGCCGCGAAGCGACGGGTCGAGATCATCGGCGAAGGCGACAGCCGCCTCGGCAAACCGAAGGCCTTCGCCGGCGAGCTGAGCTTCTATCCAATAGCGATAGCTGGCGGCAGCCAAACCGACGAACAGGGCCCAGTCGGCGCTTGATCTGGCCCATTCAAGGGCCGAGCGCAGATTGTCGGTGTCCGGCCGATAGGCTGCTACCCAGGTTGCGTCCGGAACCAGCTCCCATCGTGCGAGGCTTTCCTCGAAGCGGCTCCGGACATGGTCCGCCAGGCGTGCCCGTGCATCTTGCTCTTCGTTCTGCCTGGTCAATTCCTGCAAGGCGAAGTGGCGCGTCGTCTCCAGCAATCTATAGCGGGTCCGATCTCCACCGTCGCGCGTAACCATCGATCGCCTGATGAGCTCCGACAAGTGGTCGTCGGCATGCTCACCGACCACGGCGCGAACACCGTCCAGCGTAAAGCTGCCCTGGAACACACCAAGCGCCCGCAGGGCCCTTTGCTCGCCCTCGGCAAGCAGCCCGTAGCTCCACTCAAGCGACGCCGCCAACGATCGATGCCGCCCCGGCGTGTCACCCCAACCCGTCGAAAGCTCCGCGAAGCGCTCGGCAAGCTGGCGGTCCACTTCGCCGAGGCCAAGAGTCGCCGATCTTGCCGCCACCATCTTGAGGGCAAGGGCGACGCCGTCGAGGCGAACGCAAAGTTGCCGCACGATAGGCAATTCGTCGACAGCAACAGTCTCGCCCTGCGCTTCATAGCAGTGGATGAGGAACATTTCGGCGGCCGAAAGACCGCTTTCGAAAGCTGCTTCGAGGCCGAACGGCGCGAGCCTGAAGACGTGCTCCCCGCTCAGCCCCAGCGGCACCTGCGAGGTCGTGACGATCCTCAGCTTCGCGGCTTCGGAAAGCAGGGAACGGACAATGTTGGCAACGGCGTGGGCAACGTGCTCGCAATTGTCGAGAACAAGCAGCCCGGCCAGTGGCCGCAGCATATCGACGATGGCGAGCAGTGGGGTGGTTTCGGTTCTGACCGGAATGCCGAGGACCTGCATGATCGCACTCTCGACGAAGCTGCCGTCGGGCACGGACGCCAGGTCGACAACCCAGACACCGTCTGGAAAGCCGCCGGCGAGTTCCTCGGCGGCTTTGAGGGCCAACGTCGTCTTGCCGACACCGCCCGGGCCCAGGGTCGTAACCAACGGATATTGGTTGACGAGTTCCACGAGGCTTCTGACTTCGAGGTCGCGCCCGATGCATTCCGGTCGGTAGCGAGACAGATTGCCACCGGAGCGGGCAGTCGGTGCCATGCGCTCCTGGATGCGCATGGGCGGTGGGCCAACATACCGGTAGCCACGGCCATGGACGGTCGCGACGAAGTTCGGGCCGAGGGCTTTCCTGAGCGCGGACATATGCACGTGAAGGGTGTTTTCTTCGACGACCGTGCCCGGCCAGAGAAGATCGAACAGTTCGCGCTTCTCGACCAGCACATTGGGGCGCTCAAGAAACACGAACAGCAAGTCGATGCTGCGCGCGCTGAGTTCAATCGCACCCTCCGGACCGTTCAGCGAACGCTCCCGCTCGTCCAGCACGAAATCGCCGAAGGACAGCGCCATCGCCAATCCTGAATTGACCTCACAGAAACGCTACAGAAGATTTCAGCATTGCATCAAGGACTTTCCGTCTACGCAGCCGCATCGTCCCGCCATGGCCATTGGAGAACGACGATGCAAAGCCTGCAAGCCATCCTCAAGCTTATCCCGCGCATTCTCGCTGCGACCATGGCGGCCGCGAGAAGCACGCTCGCGGACGCAGCGGCAAAACATCGGGATCGCCGCATCCTCGAGAGACTAAGCGCCGCCGAACTGGAAGACATCGGCCTCTGCCGTGGCGCGGATGGTGCGATCGACTTGCAACCTCGCTGCCCAGATGAATCCGAGCCCAAAGGCGGCGGCATCGAGACACTTTACGGCAGCCCCGCCATGGCGACCGCGATAGAGAAGGCCTAATTCGCAGGCCTAAACTTGGCCGACGCTAATTCGGTCCAGACGAAAGACCGTCAGTCGCCGCGAGCGACATACAGCTTCAAAACCACCGGTTGTTTCAAGGCTTTCTTAGCTCTCTTTTGCTATCCACTTTTGCGTAGCTCGCGGACAATCCCATGAACGAGATCGATCCCGCACACCGCTTTTCCATGGACGCGGTGCGCAAATTCGAGGGCCCGGCCGAGGGTCAGGCGCCCAGCGGCATCAACGACGTCGCGCGCCAGGTCGCTTCGCAGTACCGGCGCGATACGATGTCGCCGATCATGGTCAGCGGCGTGCTGCGCATGGTCGAATTCACGATGCTGTTCCTTTCGGGGCTCGGCCTCTATCTCTACTTTGTCGGCTTCTTCAACTACCTCGCCTGGCAATACCCGCTGTCGATCGCGGCGGCGTCGTTCCTCGCGGTCGTGCTGCTCGACGTCACCGACAGCTACCAGATCGCGGCGTTGATGCGCCCTGTCGCCAATTTCGGACGCGTGCTGCTCGTCTGGGCCAGCACCTTCGCGCTGATGGCGCTCACCGCCTTCGCCATGAAGGCATCGGAAGACTATTCGCGGCTTTTGTTCGGCACCTGGTTCGTGGTCGGCTTCGTGCTGATCTTTACCCTGAGACTCGTGATGTCCAGGCTGATCAGGCGCTGGGCGCGCGACGGGCGCATGGAGCGGCGAGCCGTCATCGTCGGCGGCGGCAAGTCGGCCGAGATGCTGATCCGCTCGGTCGAGAAGCAGCCCTACAACGACATCCGCATCTGCGGCATCTTCGACGACCGCGGCGACAAGCGCTCGCCGCCGATCGTCGCCGGCTACCCGAAGCTCGGCACCATTTCCGAACTGATCGAGTTCGCTCGCATCGCCCGCATCGACATGCTGATCGTGTCGCTGCCGCTGACCGCCGAATCGCGCGTGCTGCAGCTTCTGAAGAAACTCTGGGTGCTGCCGGTCGACATCCGGCTCTCGGCGCATTCCAACGCGCTGCAGTTCCGCCCGCGCGCCTATTCCTACATCGGCTCGGTGCCGATGCTCGACATTTTCGACAAGCCGATCAACGACTGGGACTCGGTCGCCAAGCGAAGCTTCGACATCATCTTCTCGCTGGTCGGCATCATCCTCTTCTCGCCGGTGATGCTCGCCACCGCGATCGCCATCAAGCTCGACAGCAAGGGTCCGGTGCTGTTCAAGCAGAAACGGCACGGCTTCAACAACGAGATCATCGAGGTCTACAAGTTCCGCTCGATGTACACCGACAAATCGGATCCGACCGCCAAGCAGACGGTGACCAAGAACGATCCGCGCGTCACCCGCGTCGGCCGCTTCATCCGCAAGACGTCGATCGACGAGCTGCCGCAGTTCTTCAACTCGCTGCTCGGCTCGCTGTCGCTGGTCGGGCCGCGGCCGCATGCGATCGCCGCCCAGTCGCACAATCTGCTCTACAACGAGGTGGTCGACGGCTATTTCGCGCGCCACAAGGTCAAGCCCGGCGTCACCGGCTGGGCCCAGATCAACGGCTGGCGCGGCGAGATGGACACCAATGAAAAGATCCGCATGCGCACCGAATACGATCTCTACTACAT
>NZ_RZSL01000017.1:0-28388 GCF_003997355.1 Mesorhizobium sp. M1E.F.Ca.ET.041.01.1.1
GCCTTCTACTACTTCTTCTCCTTCGGCGCGTTCGTGGCGCTGTCGCTCTGGCTGCCGCGCTACCTCATCGGCGTCTACGGTTTCGGCATCGCCACCGCCGGCATGATCGGCGCCGCCTATTCAATTCCCGCAAGCATCTTCCGCGCCTATGGCGGCGTGCTTTCCGACCGCATCGGCGCCCGTACCGTGCTCTACTGGACCTTCACGGTCTGTGCCGTCGCGACTCTCGTTCTGTCTCTCCCCTCGGCAGACTACGTCGTGCGCGGCATCAGCGGGCCGATCCCCTTCCACTTCGAGATCGGCCCGCTCGCCTTCATCGCCGTCGCCTTCGTGCTCGGCTTCTTCATGAGTCTCGGCAAGGCCGCCGTCTACAAGCACATCCCGGTCTACTATCCGCAGAGCGTCGGCGCGGTCGGCGGCGTGGTGGGCATGATCGGCGGCCTCGGCGGCTTCATCCTGCCGATCGCCTTCGGCGCGCTGAACGACCTCACCGGCGTCTGGTCGAGCTGCTTCATGCTGCTCTTCCTCATCGTCGTCTCGTGCCTGGTCTGGATGCACGTCACCATCCGCCAGATGGAGCGCGCTGCCGCCGCCGAGACCGCACCCCTTTCCTACGCCGCCGAATAGATCGGAGCTGACCGGACATGAGCGAAAAACTCGTCATCATCGGCAACGGCATGGCGCCCGGCAGGATGCTCGAGCATCTGCTGGAGGCAGCACCTGACCGCTACAGCGTCACCATCTTCAATGCCGAGCCGCGCGTGAACTACGACCGCATCATGCTGTCGCCAGTGCTTTCGGGCGAGAAGGCGTTCGAGGAGATCGTCATCCATGGCGACGGCTGGTACATCAAGCACGGCATCACCCTCTACAAGGGCCACAAGATCGTTGCCATCGACAGGGAAGCGAGGACCGTCACCTCGGACCACGGCGTGACCGAGAGCTACGATCAACTCGTCATCGCCACCGGCTCGGTTCCCTTCATCATCCCGGTGCCGGGCAAGGACTTGCCCGGCGTGCTGACCTATCGCGACCTCGACGACGTCAACGCCATGCTGCTCGCCGCGCAGTCGCGCGCCAAGGCGATCGTCATCGGCGGCGGTCTGCTCGGCCTCGAAGCAGCGGCCGGGCTCAAGGAGCGCGGCATGGACGTCACCGTGCTCCACGTCATGCCGACGCTGATGGAGCGCCAGCTCGACCCGGCCGCCGGCTACCTGTTGCAGAAGGCCGTCGAGGCGCGCGGCATCAAGGTCATGACCAAGGCCAACACCAAGGCCATTTTCGGCAATGGCAAGGTCGAGGGCGTCGAGCTCATGGATGGCACGGTCATCCCGGCAACGCTGGTGGTGATGGCGGTCGGCATCCGCCCTAGCATCGCACTCGCCAAGGAGGCAGGGCTGGAGGTCAATCGCGGCATCGTCGTCGACGACCGCATGCAGACCTCCGATCCTACCATCATGGCGCTCGGCGAATGCGCGGAAGTCGGCGGCCACGTCTACGGGCTGGTTGCCCCTCTCTACGAGATGGCCCGCGTCGCGGCGGCCAGGTTGACCGACAGCGAGGACGGGCGTTTCGTCCACTCCGACACGCCGACCAAGCTCAAGGTCACCGGCATCGACCTCTACTCGCTGGGCGATTTCGCCGACGGCGAGGATCGCGAGGAGATCATCCTGCGCGACGCATCAGCGGGCATCTACAAGCGCGTGGTGCTGCAGGACAACCGCATTATCGGCACGGTGCTGTTCGGCGAGACCGCCGACGGCGCCTGGTTCAACGACCTCAAGAAGAAAGCGACCGACATCTCGGAGATGCGCGACACGCTGATCTTCGGACAGGCGTTCCAGGGAGGCACCTCCTCGGACCCTTTGGCGGCCGTTGCGGCACTGGCGGATGATGCGGAAATCTGCGGCTGCAACGGCGTCTGCAAGGGCAAGATCACCGGCGCGATCACGGGCAAGGGGCTGACCGGGCTCGACGACGTGCGCGCCCAGACCAAGGCCTCGGCCTCGTGCGGCTCGTGCACGGGTCTCGTCGAGCAACTCCTGAAGCTCACGCTTGGCGACGCCTACAACCCCGCGGCGGTGCAGCCCATGTGCGGCTGCACGAGCCTTGGCCACGACGACGTGCGCCGCCTGATCAAGGCGAAAGGACTGAAGACGATACCCGCCGTCATGCAGGAGCTCGAATGGAAGACCTCCTGCGGCTGCGCCAAGTGCCGGCCGGCGCTGAACTATTATCTCGTCTGCGACTGGCCGGACCAATATGCCGACGACTATCAGTCGCGGTTTATCAACGAGCGTGTGCACGCCAACATCCAGAAGGACGGCACCTATTCGGTCGTGCCGCGCATGTGGGGCGGGGTGACCAGCGCCGGCGAATTGCGCGCCATCGCCGACGTGGTCGACAAGTTCCGCATCCCGACCGTGAAGGTGACCGGCGGCCAGCGCATCGACATGCTGGGTATCCGCAAGGAGGACCTGCCGGCGGTCTGGGCCGATCTCGGCAAGGCCGGCTTCGTCTCCGGTCATGCCTATGCAAAGGGATTGCGCACGGTGAAGACCTGCGTCGGCTCCGACTGGTGCCGGTTCGGCACACAGGATTCGACTGGTCTCGGCATCCGCATCGAGAAGTTCATGTGGGGTTCGTGGACACCGGCCAAGGTGAAGATGGCGGTGTCGGGATGCCCGCGCAACTGCGCCGAAGCGACCTGCAAGGATGTCGGCGTGGTGTGCGTCGACTCTGGCTACGAGATCCACTTCGCGGGCGCTGCCGGCCTCGACATCAAGGGCACGGAAGTGCTCGGCCTGGTGAAGACCGAGGATGAGGCGCTGGAGGTGATTGTGGCGCTCGTCCAGATGTATCGCGAGCAGGCCCGCTACCTGGAGCGCATCTACAAATGGGTCAAGCGCGTCGGCACTGCCGAGATCAGAAGGCAGATCCTGGATGACGTCGAGCGCCGCAAGACCTTCTTCGACCGCTTCGTCTTTTCCCAGAAATTTGCGCAGGTCGATCCCTGGTCCGAACGCGTCTCCGGCAAGGACAAGCACGAGTTCCGGCCGATGGCGTCGGTAGGGTTCGCGGAGGCGGCGGAATGAGCCGACAGGATAGAGACAACATGAACTGGATCGCCATCGGCTCCATCGCCGACATTCCGCCGCGCGGCGCGCGTTGTGTCGAAACCCCGCAAGGCAAGATCGCGGTCTTCCGCACTGCGGACGATCAGGTTTATGCCATCGACGACCACTGCCCGCACAAGGGCGGGCCGCTCAGCCAAGGCATCGTCCATGGCGCGGCGGTGACCTGTCCGCTGCACAACTGGGTGATCTCGCTGGAGACCGGCGAGGCGCTCGGCGCCGACGAAGGCTCGGTACGGACGATCCCGGTCAAGGTCGAAGGCGAACGGCTTTTCATCGCGCTCGAAGCGCTGGCCTCGAAAGCGGCCTGAGGCATGGAAGAAGCACGCGAGGTGAGGACCGCCTGCCCCTATTGCGGGGTGGGATGCGGCGTGCTGGCCGGGATCGCCGCAGACGGCAAGACGACCGTCCGCGGCGATCCCGAGCACCCGGCCAATTTCGGCCGCCTCTGCTCGAAGGGTGCCGCGCTCGGCGAGACGCTTGGTCTGGAGGGCCGCCTGCTTCAGCCGGAAATCAGCGGCACGCAGACGAGGTGGGAGGAAGCAGTCGACCTTGTGGCCGCGAAATTTTCGCAGGCGATTGCCGAACACGGACCGGACTCGGTCGCCTTCTACGTCTCCGGCCAGTTGCTCACCGAGGATTACTACGTCGCCAACAAGCTGATGAAGGGCTTCATCGGCTCGGCCAACATCGACACCAATTCGCGGCTCTGCATGGCGTCGTCCGTCGCCGGCCACCGCCGCTCCTTCGGCGAGGACATCGTTCCCGGCGTCTATGAGGATTTCGAGCGCGCCGACCTCATCGTGCTCACCGGCTCCAACACCGCATGGTGCCATCCGGTGCTCTACCAGCGCATGCTGGCGGCGCGAAAGGAACGCGGAACCAGGATCGTCGTCATCGATCCTCGCCGCACGGCCACGGCCGACGAGTGCGACCTGCATCTGGCGCTCGATCCGGGCACGGACGTGCTTCTGTTCAACGGGTTGCTCGCGCATCTTGTGCAAGCCGGAAAGATCGATGCCGGCTTCGTCGGCGACCATACGTCCGGCTTCGACGCCGCAGCTTCTTTGGCCGGCGCCGACGCGCCGTCGGTCGCGCGCGTCGCAAAAGGCTGCGGGCTCGCGGCCGCCGATGTCCAGGCCTTCTATGACCTCTTCGCCGGCATCGAGCGGACGGTCACCGTCTATAGTCAGGGCGTCAACCAGTCGGCGCATGGAACCGACAAGGTCAACGCAATCATCAACTGCCATCTCGCCACCGGCCGCATCGGCGAGCCCGGCATGGGGCCGTTCTCGGTCACCGGGCAGCCGAACGCCATGGGCGGCCGCGAGGTGGGAGGCCTGGCAAACCAGCTTGCCGCGCATATGGACTTCGCGGATGGGACCAATATCGACCGGGTCTCCCGCTTCTGGAATGCGCCCAAGGTTGCGCGCCGCGCCGGCCTGAAGGCCGTGGACATGTTCCAGGCGGTTGCCGATGGCCGCATCAAGGCGCTGTGGGTCATGGGCACCAATCCCGCGGTCTCGATGCCCGACGCGTCTCGCGTGCGCGCCGCCTTGTCCAAATGCGATTTCGTCGTGGTCTCGGACGTGACCCGCACCGACACCACACGCTATGCCGACGTGCTGCTGCCGGCCGCAGCCTGGGGCGAGAAGGACGGCACTGTCACCAATTCAGAACGGCGCGTCTCGCGTCAGCGGCCGTTCCTGCCGCCGCCGGGCGAAGCGAAAGCCGACTGGCGCATAATCTGCGATGTAGCCGAACGCATGGGCTTCGGCGATGCCTTCGCCTACCAAGCTCCGGCCGAAATCTTCCGCGAGCACGCCGCGCTCTCGGCCTTCGAAAACGATGGCGAGCGCCTGTTCGATCTCGGCGGCGTGGCCGACCTCAGCGACGTGGACTATGCCTCCTTCGCGCCGCGCCACTGGCCAGCGCCGGACCAAAACGAGCAGCAGACAAGGCTGTTTGCCGATGGCCGCTTCCCAACGCCCGACGGCCGTGCGCGGTTTGTGCCGGTGCGGCAGGAGGCAACGGCTTTCACGGTCGATGCGGACTATCCGCTTGCCCTGAACACTGGCCGGCTGCGCGACCAGTGGCACACAATGACGCGGACCGGAAACGTGCCGCGCCTGATGGCGAATGCGCCGGAGCCCGCAGTCGATCTCAATCCGGCGGATGCGGCCGCGCACCACCTCAAGGACGGCGACCTCGCCCATCTGTCGACGCGCTTCGGCTTTGTCCGCGCGAGGGTCCGCGTGGCCGACGCGCAGCGGCGCGGCCAAGCCTTCATGCCCATGCATTGGAGCGGCCAGTTCGCAGCCAGGGCCGCGGCGGGCCTGCTGTCGTCGCCGGTCACCGATCCGCATTCCGGCCAGCCGGAGCTCAAGCATGTGCCGGCGAGAATCGTGCGCGAAAATACCGGCTGGGCCGGCGTGCTGATCACGCGGCGCGATCTCCGGCCGACAGGTTTCGTTCACTGGAGCCGGTACGCGGTCGAGGGCGGCTGGGTCTACGAACTGACCGGAACTGAGCCGCCGGACCAGGGCATTCTTCTGGCGCGCAAGCTGCTCGGCGTTCAACGGCAGGATCAGCTTCTGGAATACACCGATCGCCGCGGGCTCGCCTATCGCGCGGCTGCGGTCGATGAAGGCGGCGCCATGGCCGAAGCCTTGCTGGTCGCCGCTCCAGACCAATTGCCGATGCGCGACTGGCTGGTGTCGCTCTTGGCCACCCGCCAGCCGCTGTCGGCCGTCGATCGTCACGCGCTGTTGTCGGGCCGCTCGCCCGCACCCATGCCCGCCATCGGCCGGGTCGTGTGCTCGTGCTTCCATGTCGGCGTCAACCAGCTCGCTTCGGCTGTCGCCGCCGGATGCGACAGCCTGGAGGCGATCGGGTCGACACTGTGCGCCGGCACCAACTGCGGTTCCTGCCGCTCGGAGATACGGGCGATCATCGACGCCCGCCAGGTTCAGGCGGCAGAGTGAAATCCGCTGGAGCCGCTTCAAGGTGTATTGAGATTCAGCTCAGGCCGAGCCGAGAACGGTGGCTTCCGAGAACCGGCCTACGCCAGCCGTAGCATTGTCGGGCGCTTCCCCGGCAATCTTGTTCCTGTCGGCATTGTTGAGCTTTGCCGTCGCACGCAGATCCTTCAGCACGGTTTCGCAAGGCGTCGCTGCCGTCGCTGCCGTCGACTTCGACACTCCGCCAGCCGCGATGCCCGCAAAAATCGCGGAGCGTTCTTAACCCGAGACCATCGAAATCCGGGGTCGATGCACCTTCATCCTGAAGTCATACGGGATGATTAGCCTGCAATGCAAAAGCCTGAACGCGCTGTCGTCACCGACAAGATGCAGCGCGGTTCATTGGCGTTGTCAGAAATGCAATGAGGGTCTGGGGATAAGTCGCATGGAGAAGATCGACGTCGTTGCCTCGCTGGGGCAATCGCAGTTGTTACGTCCCGCTTACCTTAAGGCGGCGCTTGCGGCCAATGACCGCCTCAAATTCTATCTGACGGCGCTTCAGACCGCGTACAGCCATGCCATGCATCCGGACGTAGCGTCCCTTGACCTGCATCGCGAATATGCAGCGGCAAAAGTGGATGCGCCGTGGCTGCTGGCATTGCCTGCTTCCAGCCATCTCAGGGCGTCCGTGCTTCACGCGGATGATTTGCCCAAGCTGGTTGACAAGCTTGCAGCCGATTTGCGGTTGATGGGCCGCCCGCTTGAAGGCGACGCCGATAGAGACCACCACGCTTTGCTTTCAAGGATCGAGGTGTGGTGCGGCTGGCTCGGTGGCCTTGAGCCGGGTTTGCTCGATGCAGGGCAGCTGAGGCAATTGACCAGCGGCAACCGCCGCGAGGACGACAGCTTCCATATCCTGGTGATGGACTTGCACAAGGCCATCAACCGGCTGGCGGCGGATATTTCGGACGAGACGATCGATGGCGCGCATATCTGGCAGTTGTCGCCGGACGACCGGCCTCGCGTGGCCGCCTTCATGCGCGGCCTGAACCGCACGCGGCCCCTGAAACTCACCCACCCCGGCCTCGATACGGCGGCAACGCGCGATGGCACGAGGCTGTTGATTCAGAACGACATCGGCACCAATGACGCGCATGTTCTGGTCATCCAGGTTGAAGGGCTGCGGCTGTCGCTCACCTATTCCGACCTTCACCAGCAGCGCTTCGCTTTCTTTCAGGATCTTCTAGGCGAGATCGGCGCGACCTGGTCCAATGTCGGCTCGCGGGCGACCGAGGGGCTGAACGCTGGAGACGCGTATTATGTCGGGACGGCGACGTTCGACAACGCCGACGAAACGGCGCTGGGCGTGACGCTGGAAGCGCTCGGTTCGCGCATCGTGTTTCTGATCGACTGGAACCGGGCGCGCAAACGTCTGCGACTGCTGGTTGGAAAGGCGAATGCCACGGCGATCCTCGCCGCCAGTGCAAGGCGCGACATCGGGCACATGGGATGGCTCGAAGCCGGCGCCGAGCATCTGCTGTTCGATGCCATGGAATCGATTGGCAGCGAGTTCTTTCGCATCGGTGACCGCCTCGACACCGTGCTCGGCGACGAGCACGCGCGCGCATTCATGCTGGACGCGATGTCTTCGGCCTCTCAGGCCATGCAGGAGCATCAGCCCTTGCCGCGGATCGCGGATTCCGTGCGCCTTCTGCTCGTTCGCCATCTCGGACAACAGCGAGACGTCTTCGAGCTCCTCGGCGAGCATGCCGGGTTCTGCCATGAACTGGCGGAAGGTTTGCGGGACGCGCTGACGCATGGTCTGGAACGCGACGGCAAGGCCGCCGAGAAACTGGCATCGCGCGCGAAAGGATGGGAGCGTCAGGCCGACAATCTGGTGACGCGCTCGCGCGAACGCGCGGAGCACAACACGCGCTGGCTGCCATTCACGCGTCTCATTGAGAGAGCCGACAATATCGCCGACGCACTGGAGGAAGCGACGTTTCTTCTGTCGCTGATCGCCGAGGCTCGCAACAAAGGCTGGCATGGCGAAGTGCGCGAAAAGCTGGTGCGGCTCGCCGAGCGCACCTATGAAGCGGTGCGGGATCACGTCAGGGCGCTGTCGATCGCCGGCATCCTGCGCGACGGCGGCACGGCCGAGGATCACGAAACCTTCATCGCGGTCTCCTGGCGCGCGGTCGAGGCGGAACATCAGTGTGACGAATTGTTGCGCGATGTCCGCCGCGCGCTGGCGCGTCACGTCGACGATCCGCTCACCCTCACTCTGACGACGGACTTCGCGGCAGCCATCGAGCTGGCGACCGATGCCTTGCTGGCGGCGAGCTTCGGCATTCGCGAATTGGCGTTCGACAGCATCGGAGCACGCGGATGAGCGCCTCGATTGCTCGCATCAGACCCGAGGCGAACGAAGCGAAGATCGTATACTCGATCGGCGCGAAGACGGCCGCCGAAAGACCGATCACGCCCGATATTCTAGGCTTCAAGGCCCACAACCTTGCCCGCATGGCGGCGTTCGGCCTTAACGTGCCTCCTGCTTTCGTCATCGGCACCGGCTTTTGCGCGCACCGCGATGACGTCACGCCGGAGATCTGGGGCGACGCGCTGACGACACTCGAGCACGCGTCGGACTTGAGATTGGGAGATTCGAGACGCCCGCTTCTGCTGTCGGTGCGTTCCGGCGCACCTGTGTCGATGCCCGGCATGATGGAAACATTGCTCAATATCGGGCTGACCGAAGCGACGCTTCCCGGCTTCGTTCGCCTGACCGGGCACCCGAGGCTTGCATGGGATGCCTACCGCCGCCTTATCGCCGGTTTCGGCGAGGTGGTAGCCGGCGTGGATGCACAGCATTTCGAGGCCGATCTCGACGCCGTGCGGAACGGCGAAGAACGCAGCCTCGATTTTGTGGCCTTGCGCGATGTGGCAGGTCGACATCTGCAAACATTTGCGAAAGAAGCCGGACATCCGTTTCCGCAGGACGCCAAACAGCAGCTCACCGAGGCGATCGGCGCGGTCTTTCGCTCCTGGTCCAGCGACAAGGCCGTGACCTACCGCAACCTTCACGGCTTGAGCCACGATATGGGCACGGCCGTCACTGTGCAACGCATGGTGTTCGGCAATGCCGGCGGCCTCTCTGGCGCCGGCGTCGGATTCACACGCAACCCCAGCACTGGCGCGCAGAGCCCATGGGTCGATTTCCTGTTCAACGCGCAGGGCGAGGATGTCGTGAGCGGGCGTCGCACAGCCCAAGGACATGACGAGCTCGCTGCCGTCGCACCTTCCCTGTGGGACGAGCTCGTGCAGGTGGCAAACGCCCTTGAGCGACATTTCGGCGACATGCAGGACTTCGAATTCACGATCGAGGACGGCGTGTTGTTCATGCTCCAGACCCGCAACGGCAAGCGCACGCCGCGCGCGGCGGCTCAGATTGCGCTGGATATGCTGGATCAAGGTCTGATCGACGCCGAAACGGCTCGCCTGCGCACAAACGGTCTTGATGCGAGCTCGCTTGCGCTCAGCACGATCTCGACGGAAGACGGAAAGTCACTGTCGCCGATCGCAACCGCCGCTTCGGCCGCGACCGGCGTCGCGAGCGGTGAGATTGCCTTCGAGGAGGATGTCGCGCGCCGACGCAAGCAGGCAGGCGCGCAGGTTATCCTCGTGCGCCGCGACGCGGAGACGCGCGATATCGCGGCACTCGAACTGGCCGATGGCCTTCTGACCCAGCATGGAGCGCGAACGTCGCACGCGGCCGTCGTCGCGCGCCAGCTAGGCAAGGTTTGCCTGGTCGGATGCGAGACCATGATGATCGATGAAGCGGCCAGATGCCTCATCATCGGCGGCGTGAGCTATTCCGAAGGAACCATCCTCACGCTCGACGGCAACAGCGGCAACATCTATGCAGGTGCGGCAAGTGTCAGCAAGAATGTTCCCGAGGAGTTGCTGGCGAGGCTCAACCAGCTGCGCAATCCAAACTGAAGGCTGAGCGCAAAGCGCGGCGCCTGAATCCGTTTCGTAGCGACACGCTTTAAGGGTGGCCGGCCGAGACCTGTATAGAGCGTTTCGAGCGCCTCCAGATGGAGGGAGTCAGATCCACATCACGGGCCAGCCGGTCCGCACGACCGCATCAGGCACACTTGTCACCCATGGAAAGCTCGTGCGTCCACGTCCGTGACCAGCATGTGCCCCGGCGACACGGTGACTGAGATCGCCAGTTTTGCGCGAGCGAGGGCATCCTGGGCAGTGACGCTGCTGGCCCAAAACACGGGAACCTCTCCGTCCACCAGCTCGACCGCATCGCCCCAGTCTGGAGCCGTCATGTCGTATATTCCGATGATCGAAGGCTCCCCGACATGGATGGGAGAGCCGTGAGTATGCGGGAAGCGTGCCGTGAGTGCTCGAACCTTGTCGACGTCGCAGGACCTTACGGGACGCATCGAGACGACCGTCTGGCCAGCGAACGGTCCGGCGCGGCAAGTCTCGATCCTGGTTCGGAACTTGGGCATGGCCTTGCCGTAACCGACGCGACGGAGTTTCACGCCCTTTTCGGCCAGTGCGGCCTCGACGGTAAGCGAACTGCCGAAGGCGAAGGCGGCAAAATCATCCTGCCAAAGATCGATGATGTCCGTCCTCTGGCCGGTCAGTTCCCCGAAGCGATAGACGTTATACTGAGGGGCATCGGTGCGAATATCGATATCGCCCAGCGCCGGGATCAGCGGACTGCCGGCGCGGCTCAGGCCCACCAATGGACAGGCCTTTGGGTTGTGGACGCAGAACTGGTGAAAATCGCTGGCAAAAGCGCGGGGCAGTATCACGACATTGACCTGGAGCTTGCCACGCGCAAGTCCACCTGTATGCCCCTCATAGGCGCCCGTTCTGACAAGTCTGCGCAGCCTGTTCGCGTCGAAACGCCGCAAATCCTCGTAGACTGGTGAAATGGTCTGGCGAGCCATGGCTTCCGATAAATACCAACATTTCAGAGACGCGTCGGGAGGATGCAAGATCGTTGGCGGCTCGGCCGCTTGTCAAATTATGATAATCTTTCCCAGGTGATAAAACGTATTTATTGGTCGGCCAACATTGTCTTATATTATAAATATCTAATCCGCTTTCTGTTATTCACAGGTGCGGCAGCCGATCGCTTCTATTTGTCGGTCCGCCTCGCGCAGGAAGCCAATATCCCGATCCATATAGAAGAGCAAAAAACTCGAATAGAGCACGAAGACGAGGCCGAACACGCCGGTCTTCACCACCAGCGAAAGCGCGAAAACATTGAGGTGTGGCGAGGCCCGCGCCAGGAACGCGAGAACAATGTCGGACAACAGCATGCTGATGATCAGCGGGAAGACAAGGGTCAATGCCATCACCAGAATGCGGTTCAGCAAACCGAGGAATATCCCGGCGGCGTCCTTGCTGAAGATCGGCAGAAGCCGGTCGATCGGCCAAATCCCGTAGCTGTCGTAAAGACTGGTCAAGGAAAGCTGCAGGCCGCCGGCGGCGAGGTAGATCGTGACCATGATGACGGCGAGCAAGGTGCCGGTGGCGCTCGTCTCGTGGGTCATCATCGGATCGATCAGCGTCCCCATCGTGGACCCGCGCTGAAGGTCCAGGATGTCGCCGGCAGCCTCGGCCGCCCAGAAGGGGATGCCCATCGCCAGCCCGAGCGTTACCCCGATCACCACCTCCTTCAGGATATAGACGGCGATCATCGTGGTGGCGATGTCAGCATTTGTCAGCTTGCTCACGATCGTCGGAAAGACCGGGACCGCCAGCGCCAGGGCAACACCGTTGCGCAGAAGCCCAGGCAGCGGCACGCGCGAAAACAGCGGCATCAAGAGCATGAATCCGGTCACGCGCGCGAGCGCGAAAGCGCCCGCCAGGAGATAGAACTGAAGCTCCCTGATCGACGCGAAGAGTGGTTCGACCGGCATCCGGGCTCCTCAACGCGTGACGACAGGAAACTCGTCCATAGCTGTCGAGGCCTGCTGCGCGATCTGCTGGCCAAGCAGAGGTCCGAACACGACGATGACCAGGAGGATCACCACGAGCTTGATCGTCTGCGGCAGGGACTGGTCCTGAATTTGCGTCAACGCCTGGGCAAGTCCGACAAGAATGCCGACCGCCAGGGCCGCGATGATCGCTGGGCTCGATGCGAACAGCACCGTCAGCAGCGCGCCTTGGACTTTCGCCTGGATGAAGTCGTTGTCCATACGGGGCCTCGACCGCGTCAGCCGTAGCTCAGGATCAGGCCGTGCATCAGCCGTGACCAGCCATCGATGGCGACGAAAAGGAACAGTTTGAGCGGAATCGAAATCAGGACCGGCGAGACCATGATCATGCCGAGCGTCATCAGGATGTTCGCGACGACGATGTCGATGATGAGGAAGGGAAGATAGAGCAGGAAGCCGATCTCGAATGCGCGCGTAAGCTCCGAGGCGACAAAGGCGGGAACAAGGATCGAGAGATCGTCGTCCCTGAGATTCTGGCGCGCCTGTTCCGGCCACAGGCGGCTGGTCCCATCAAGAAAGAACTGCCGCTCTGCCGGCTGGGTGAATTTGATCAGGTGCTGCTGCAATGGTTCCTTCACCAGTTGCGCCGCCCTGGCCAGGTCGTCGGTCGTCCGGAACTGAACCTGCCCTTCCTGAAGCCGGCCCGACATCTCGCTCAGCAACGGTGTCGTGACATAGACGGTGAGCACGAGCGCTATGCCATAGAGCACAAGATTGGGCGGCATCTGCTGGACGCCGAGCGCGTTGCGGACGAGGAAAAGCACGACCGATATCTTCAGGAAGCCGGTCATCGTGACGACGGCCAGCGGGAGCAGCCCGACAAAGCCGACGGCGATCAGAATCCCGAGGAGATTGGGCGAATTGTCAAGCATTGTCGAACATGCGCTCGATTCTCACGCCCAGGCCTTCCCCGATCCGGACGATCTCGCCGCGGCCGACGCGTTTGCCGTTGGCGAGGATGTCGACCGCCGGTTTCGTGACGTCGGCGATGGGAATGATGGCGCCCGGCGCAAGCTGCCTTACCTCGCCGACGGGCATCACCGTGCGGCCGACCTCGAAGGCAAGCGCGACCGGCAATTCGTCGAGAGTCGACTCCTCCAATATCTGGCCGGCTGGCGGCGATGTGCCTTGGTTCATGGTCCACTCCCATTTCGATCCTGCAATCGCGGCCGGCGCGGCAAGCACCCGCGGCCCATCCGCCGTCAGACTGACCGGAGCGAAGAGGCGCTCTGCGATGATGAAAGCCGCGGCGCCTCCTTCCTCGGTGTCGTCGAAAAGAACCACATCGTCGGGCCGCAGGCTTTGAAGCTCGCCAAGGCTGATCGTCAGCGCGCCGCGCCGAAGGCTGACCGCCAGCGGGAACTCGGCCGGAACCGGCGCCTTCGCTTTGCCGATCTCGTCGAGCGCGCGACCAATGCGCATCGCGAGGTCGGCGCTATTCGTGTTCAGGACGCAGTCTATGGACTTGCCCTCGCCGGCCAGGACAAAAGCATATGAGGCTTCGTTCGAAACGATGTCTGCGCGCTCGATCGACGTGATCGTGATCCTCTCGCCCAGCTTGCCCTCGATCCACTGGAGATCTTGTTCGAAAGCGGACTCCAGCAGCAGCGCGGCGTGAGCGGGTGCCAGATGGTTCATGTCGACCAGCTCGTCCGCCTTGGCGAGAGCCCATTCGACAATGGAAAGCGGCAGGCGCAATTTCCCTGCCGCCTCGCCAACGGAAAACGCAATCGTGGATAACCGCTGATCCGCCGGGTTCGGCGCCGGCCAGACAGCCGCGATCGCCACGGTTTTCCCCGCAATCGTAATCTCGGCGGGAACACGGCGTCGGTAGAAGGCGTTCAACGCGCCAACCTCCGCCGCCGCGACGGATTCCAATGTCAACCGCTCGCCGCGGCTCGATCGCCTGGCCGCGCGCTTCACCGGGTTTCCCCGCGCCTTCTTGCTTGCCGCTGCCAAAGACTGAGGCATCACGCTGCCATGCTCTCGGTCACCGACTGCGCTATCGTTCTGAAGAGGGTCGCATTACGCCACGCTCCTCTTCCTCCGAGAGTTCGGCACGAGCGAGGCCACGACCTGCGCTACGCTTGATAAGATCCTCCAACAGGCGGTCCAGCTTCGTCACGCCTTTCATGGTCTTGCGATGATCCTCACGGGCTGCCGACAGCTCCACTCTGCGTCGCTGCTCGGTGATGCCAGCCTCCCGTTCGTTTTCCCGCAATTGCTCGGTTTCCCTGGCGGCGGTCTCGAACCGCCCCTGGAGCCGATAGAGCCTGGCGGCATTCACCGAATGTCCGACAAGCGAACCAAACGCAGCATCCTCGGCATCGGCTGTCGCCTGGAGATGCTCGGCGACGGCGGCAGCCGCCTTCCGGACCTCCTCGGCCGCCTGCCGCGCAGCGGCATATCTTCTGATGACCGCCTCCCTTGCGCGCGCTTCGCGATGGCGCCTGAGATCACGCAATCGAGCGATGACGTCATGGTCCTTCATTGACGATCTCCCGCATGCGTTGGCGTGTTTTGTCGATCGTTTCGTGCGTGGCGGACGCCTGCCGCAGGAAGGCGTTGATGATGTCGATCTTCGCCACCGCCTCGTCCGCAACCGCGTCGTTGCCCCTTTCGTACTCGCCGACGCGCAGCAGCAATTCGACATCGGCGTAGCGGGCAAGCAGCTCGCGCAGCCGGCCGGCATCCGCCCGATGCCCAGGCGGCACCACCGTGTCCATCAGGCGGCTTCGGCTGCGCAGCACGTCGACGGCCGGGAAGTGATTGCGCTGGGCCAGTTCGTTCGACAGGAAGACGTGGCCATCGAGAAGCGCCTGGATTTCCTCGGCGACCGGATCGAGCGTGCCGTCGCCCTCCAGAAGAACACTGTAGAGGCTGGTGATGGAACCGACGCGACCAGGTCCCGAGCGCTCGAGCAGACGCGGCAGGACCGCGAAAAGCGAAGAGGGAAAACCGCGGCGCGTCGGCGGCTCGCCCGAAGCGAGGCCAATCTCGCGCTGCGCGCGGGCAAACCGGGTTATGTTGTCCATTGCCAACAACACGTGCTTGCCTTGGTCGCGAAAATATTCGGCGATGCTGGTGGCCACATAGGCGGCCTTGACGCGCTCGATGGCCGGACGGTCGGATGTCGCGACGACGATGACTGCCCGCGCGAGCCCCTCAGGCCCTAGCTGATGCTGGATGAATTCGCGCACCTCGCGCCCGCGTTCGCCAACCAGAGCAACCACGGCGACATCCGCATCGGTGCCGGTGACGATGTCGGAAAGCAGAACCGATTTGCCGACGCCGGGCTCCCCGAAGATGCCGACGCGCTGTCCGCGCGCGCAAGTGAGCAGCCCATCGAGGGCGCGGATTCCGAGTTGGATCGGCTCGGAAATCAGGCTGCGTTCCAGTGGCGACGGCGGATAGGCGTTGACGGGATAGGTGCCGGTGATGCCGTCCAGCGGCCTGCCGTCCAGCGGCTCGCCGAGCGCGCTGATCACGCGCCCAAGAAGCCCGGGACCGACCGGCACCAACTGGTCCTTCCCGGTCGCAACCACCTCGGTCAGGCTTGAAAGGCCCGTCAGGTCACCAAGCGGCACCAGGACTGCCATCTCGTCCATGAGGCCGACGACTTCGGCCTTGGTCGTCTTGCCTGTCCTGGGGTCCAGGAGGTCGCATATCTCGCCGATCCGAACCTCCTCCACCGTCGCATGGATGACCGTGCCGGTCACCCGCCGCACACGTCCTCTACGGGGCCGGCTTGCATCGTCCCGCAAGTTCGACCGTAGCCCCGGAATGATGGATGCGAGCCGGCTCTCTATGTCGGCAGCCGAGCCCGTCATGCCGGACCCTCGGCCTTGGACCGGAGCGCATCGGCGATCGCATCGAGCTGCGCGTCAATGCTGGCATCGATGACGGCGATGTCGGTCGAAAGAATGCATGCGTCTGCCGCGAGCGTGTCATCCCCGTCGATCTCGATCGTCATGGCCAGATCGCTCTCACGCAGGACCGCGTCCAGTTCATCGCGAACCCTGCCGACGGAGCGGGGATGGACGCGGACTTTCAGATATTTGGCGCGGCGAACGTCAGCGATCGCCTGCCTGGCCGCCTTTGCGACAAGCCTCGTCACGTCAAATTCCCCCAGCATCCGCCTGACAACATCGAGGGCCAGAGCGACGACCTCCGGTTCCAGCCTGGAGAGATAGCGATCCACCCTGATTGTCGTCTCGTCCACCAACCGTGCGGCCTCCGCGTCGCCTTGTGCCTTGCCGTCTTCGTAGCCCTGCGCATATTCGGCCGCGTAGGCCCGCCGGGCGGCCTCGCGCATCTGCTGCGCATCACGTCTGGCCTCATCGAGGAAGGCATGGCCGTCCAGCCACGCACGGGCCTCGCCGGCACGCAGAATGCGGGCGCGAGGGCGCCGGGGCATATCATTGGTCGCGTTGTCCGGCTCGACCATTCTGTCTAACGCATCGCTCGTCGAACAATCGCCGGACCGATCTCGGCAAAGGGTGCGATCGCCGTCCCATCGACGAGTTCGTGCGGCATCAGCTTGAGGCGAACCCGCATGCTCGTGTCGCGGGGCATCGCCTGACACCAGGCGCAAAGGCAACTCAGCCCGTCGGCATGGACGCGATTGTAGATATCATCCAGGGGCTCCAGGGGCTGAATTGGGCCGGCCAGATCGCGGTTCGCGACTGCGGCTGAGCAGATATCCATGCCGAGCGCCGCCTGCAGGGCAGCCGCTTCGCGTCCAGCAATGACTGCGGCGATGCTGCTGGCCTGGTAGATTGCGCCCGAGCGAAGCGCAAGCTCCTCCAACTCCTCGCCCGACGACAGGGCGATCGCCCGATCCACGTCGTCGGCCGGTTCGTCGACGGTGCAAGAAAGCCCGTAATGATCGAGCAGAAGCTTCGACAACCGCTCATGCAGGCGCTGCGACTGGCGCATTCGCTCGCAGGCTGCCTCGCCGATCGTGCCACCGAAACAGTCCGCGAGCCGGGCGGCATCCGCGTAGCTTGCGGGATTGGATATGAACGCATGCCAATCCGAACTGGCGGCAGTTTGCGTCGGGGCAGTCTGGATCATGTCTCTCTCGCCGGCCTTGCGACTGTGTCGAGCGCATAGACACCAGGCCGCCGATACCACTGGACATAGGCCAGCCGGGCAACGAGCGCGAATATGGCCGCCGCCATGCCGTAAAACAGCCACATCGCCGCGGCGACGCTGTCCGGATGCAGCCAAAGACCAAGGAATGTGGTGAAGCCCGCTTCGCGGGTTTCCTGTTCGGGAGGCGGCGCGGCCACCGGAATGAGGGTCACGGAGACATTGTCGTAGGTCAATCCCGCGATGCCCTTGGCCACCAGCATCTTGACCTGAGGGATCAGGTCGTTCATCGGCACCGATGCGCGATGGCGGATGAAGACGGAGGCGGATGACGGAACCAACCGCTGTCTCAGCGGATCGTTCTCGGGCAGCACAAGGTGGACGCGCGCGGAAAGCACGCCGTCGATATCCGAGATCGTCTGCGACAATTCCTGGCTCAGGCCATAGATCATCGTCGCCCGCTCTTCCACCGGCGAGGACACAAGCCCGTCCCGCTTGAACACCTCGCCCAGCGTCTGGAATTCCTGCTTGGGCAATCCGCTCTCGTCGAGAATTGCCATGGCTTCGGCGAAACGGTCCTTCTGCACGGAAACCGTCATTTTGTCGTCCTTGCCGGCTTCGCGCTGGGCCGGTATCCCGTGACGCACCAGCGTGGCCACGATCTCGTTGGCCTGCCGCTGGTCGAGGTTGGAATAAAGCTCCTCCGAGCAGGCCTGCAGCGCAAGCATGCCGATGATTGCGAACGCCATGCGGAACCGGGCACCGCATCGATTGATTGGCGTTGACCGCAGCGGCGGGATCATTGTGCGCACGAACACCCCGTCGCGTTATTGCTGCTTTATCAGCGTGCTGGTGGACGACGTCACCGCGGTCACGCTGCTCGTGACGACCTCCAGATTGGCGGCCGCCCACATCACGGAAATGGACCGTTCGAGGAGCTGCTCGGCATTCTTTGCCGGACCGTCATCGCTTTCCCTGCCCGGCGGAGCCGCCTTGCCGGGATCCTGCATGGCGGCTTTTTCAGCGTCTGCGGGGACGTTCGCCTGGCCAAGGGCCTTCTGGACCTGTTGCATGGTGCCTTCCAACGACTGCACCGCGGAACCAAGCAGCGCCGATGGATCCGTGAACGTTCCGCCTCCCGATTTCTCCACCTCCGCCAGATAGTCGAAGAGCTTGCGCTCGACGATCGGCTCGGTCTTGTCCGATTTGGACGATTGCCCGGCCATTGCGGGATTGGCGCCGGAGGATGCCTGCGCCACCTGTTGTCCTGCCGGCGTGTTGATATCGCCGCGCTCAGACGCGTTGACCTTCGCGGCGTCATGCTTTTCCTGGCTGGCGCCGACCATTCGGTTGCCCGGCTGCGCCGCCGCGCCGGCGGTGATCTGCTGCTGCGAGGTCACGCTGGTCGTCAGGGTTGCGAGCGTGGCTTCCAGAGCTCCAATCGGTGCGATTTGCATGAACCTGCCCTCCCGCTTCCTAGTTCGTTTTGCCCGGCGGGACATTTTGCGCATCCGCCTGCTTTCCGCGGAAAACGCGGACCGAAACGACCTTGCCTGAATCCGGGCCGGAATCCGGCTTCGTGTCGGACGCGGCAGGCGCTCCGAGCGTCTTGCGGACGAGCTCGACATAGGATGGCGGTCCCGACACCGAGACGACATCGTCCTCCTTGGAAACCTTTATCGGAAACCTTGGATCGATGACGCCCAGCCGTGAAAGCCGTTCTTCCGCATGCGCCGCCGCGTTGGCATCGAGCGGGATCATCTCCGTCTGGACTTCGGCTTCGGTCGCGACATTCATGACGATGCCGTCGAAATGCCAGACCAGGCCGTATCGGTTGCAGATCTCGTCGAGGAATTCGCGGGCCGTCCCGACCGGCATGCCGGCGCTCAGGCGCCCTTTGACAAGCTTGCTGACCCGCATGGGCGTGCGCATGTTGCGGCCTAGCTCGACCAGCGCGTCCGTCACCGATTGATCGACAGTGATGTATTTGTACGGCCCGGCAGGCCAGCGCGGTTCAGCGGCGTTCGCCCGCAGCGCATCTCCGAATACGAGGACCGCCGCAAGGCCGCCAATGACGATGGCAGCCTTGGCGCTCGACAGAAAATCCGCATGGCAGGTACCGCGTCCCGTCAACATTGGTCCCTATCGCAGGCGGCTGCGAAAGACCCGCATCGCCCGCTTCATGGTTTGCCCGCCGGTTTCACTCTATCGCGCGCCTTGGAGAATTGGAAGTCCAATTGGATCGCGCATATGAATTCGGTGCCAAATGTTGCGAACGATCTCCAAAGCGATATGGTGCGCGCTGGAATCACCGGTTCGTGATCGCCGGTTCGATGCCTGGACGCAGAAGGGATTGACCTCGGTGTCACTCGCGAACTTGGATGCTCCCGCCAGTTTTCCGGGAAGCGGAAGTGTTGTCGCCCTGCGCCCTAACTTGGCGCTGGGTTCGTCAATTGTGCTTGCCGCCGGTTTGATTGCCGCCATGGTTCCGGCGCAGGCGCAATCGAACAGCGGTTACGACCCCCGAAGCTGGACTTACGATCCGGCCAGAAATGTGCTGGTCTCCCCTTCCGCTCCCAATGCTTCCGGCCAGGCTTCGGAAGAAGAAAGCCGGCACCAGTGGTCGCCAATTCCCAGGGAGATCGTGCATTTCAGCGAGGCTCAACCGAATGGATCGATTGTGATCAACACTTCAGAGCGGCGCCTTTACTACATCCTTGGGAACGGCAAGGCGCTGCGATACGCGGTGGGCGTCGGCAAGGAGGGGCTGGAGTGGTCCGGCCGCGACACGATTTCGAGCAAGAAGAGCTGGCCCGATTGGCGGCCACCTGCCGAAATGCGATCCAGGGAAGCATCGAAGGGCCACTTCCTGCCCGTGCGTGTCGAGGGAGGAACGAACAATCCGCTGGGCGCACGGGCCCTGTATATCGGCAAATCGCTTTATCGCGTCCACGGCACCAACCAGCCATGGACGGTCGGACAGGCCAACTCCTCCGGTTGCATCCGCATGACCAATGAGGACGTTATGGATCTTTACGACCGCGTAAAGGTTGGCGCGCAGATCATTGTGCGTCACTGATCGCTCGACGCCCTACCCTGGAGTGACCGATCCTCGTGATACCTTTCAACATCAAGCAGATCGAAACCTTTCTCCTGGTGGCGACCCTCGGAAGCTTTCGAAAAGCGGCCGAGCGCCTGAACACGACGCAGCCGGCGGTATCCACCCGAATCGCCGGGCTGGAGAAAGCGCTGGGCGCCAAGCTGTTCGAGCGCCACAGCGGCACGGTCAAACTGACGGCCGAGGGACAAAGGCTGCTGCCGCCGGCTCAGCGTGTCCTGCACGTGGCGGAGCGGCTGCAGCTGATGGCCAACTCCCTTTCCGAGACTTCGGAAACGGCAAGGGTGCTACGGCTTGGGGTCGCTGAAACGATCGTGCACACCTGGCTTCCGGATTTCCTGAAGGAACTGCAAGCAAGCCATCCGCTTGTCGACACCGATATCGTCGTCGATGCGACGACGACCCTTCGCGGCGAGCTCATGTCACACCGGCTCGACCTCGCGGTGCTGATGGGCCCGGTCCTGGAATACAGCATCGAGAACGTCGAGATGCCTTCATTTCCGCTCGTCTGGGTCTGCTCGCCGCGATTGGAATTGCCCGACCGGAGCAGGCTGACGCTGTGCGACCTGATGCAGTTCCCAATCATCAGCTACGCGCGAACCACGAGGCCCTACAGCGAGCTCTACCACAAGCTGAGCAGCGAGTTCGAGGAGACGCCCCGCATATTCCCGGCCAGTTCGCTGGCCGCATCGGTCAAGATGACCCTCAATGGAATTGGGATTGCCTCGCTCCCGAGGGAAGTCATCCGCGACTACACCGCGAGCGGCAAACTTCGGATCGTCGACTGCGAATGGCATCCCTCCGACTTGCAGTTCACCGCCTCTTATGCCTCCAACCCGTCAAACCCGCTCGCCGGGCAGGCCGCCAGCCTGGCGGCCACCGTCGCGCGCGCATATGCGGCGAAAACCGGCAAGACGCAGTAAGCCGACGGTCGAAGCCAAGCCGTTTTTCTCAGCCGATCGAAGCGGCCGGAAGATAGATGCGATCGCCCGAGAAGATCATGTCCGGGCTTAGGATATGATCCATATTGAGCACCACCGTCTCCGCCACATCCGCTGAATGGGTCTTGGCGATCAGGCGAATGCTGTCGCCGTCTTTCACCTCGACCCACTGGTAGCCGTCTTTCTCCAGCGTCGGGTTCGTGCGGCCTTCGGGATTGCTGCGGCCCTCGGGATGAACCTCGACATAGTCGCCGGAAACCCAGCCGCGATGCATTTTGCCGTCCGGTCCGAAACCTTCGACAGGTATCCATGCCTCTCCTGATGGATCGGTGGCCGGCTTCGCGGTCTGTTCGACGAACGTGCCGGGCTGCAGAACCGTCACCACGGCCGAATCCTCGTCGGGCTGCGCCCGCAAATTCAGCCCCTCATCCGCCGATACCACGAGTTGCGGGAGGTCTTCGGGCGGGGTTTTCGGCTCACCGGGACCATCCGAAGGATCATCGGGTTGCTGCGACGACGCATCGCCATCGCCATCCGGTTTTTTCGGATCGGCTGGAGGGGTCGTCGCCGCGCCCTTCCAAGGCTCCGCGAGCAGGGAGTCCAGCGAGAAGAGAAGCATTCCAATGCCGAAGGTGATGCCCAGGGTCCATCGATCCAATGCAGCCCATCGTTTGTCGGACTTTTGCGCCGCCGCGATATCGGCATCGGTTCGCGGCACCGAACGGCGATTCATCTGGTCCGTTCTGTAGGCCGACGCCCAGAACTCCGCGCAGCCGAACGTGAACATGGTGCCGGCGACTGTGGCGATCGGCGCCGGCCAGGAGTGCAGCGTATAGACGGCGCAGCCAAGCACATAGCCGGGTCCGGCCAGATATTCGGCCAGGTTTCGGATCACCGGCCTGCCGGTGAACGATTGCAGCATCGACTTCGTGCCATAGACGACGTTGCCGAGCGAGAACGTGCTGTTGACGACAATATCCTTGCCCTGGATCATCCCGGTCGCGGCGCCTGGCGCCGCGGCAATGAATGTGGCTCCGCCGAGCGCGTTGAGGAACCGCCCGAACGGCTTGTGATTCGCGGTTGCGTTGGGGAAGATCGCCTGCGCGCCGAAAACGAAGCCTCGCACGCCAAATGCCACCGCTCCGGCGGTGGCGGTCCAGGTCGGCGGCAACGAGCTCCACAACACGTAGGAGGTGGTCGACATGCCGCCGAAGGTGGCGAGCGCCTGGGCGTTTTCCCGCATCCTGGCATGGCTCAGCGCCAGATCGACGCTGGCAGCCTGATCCGGCGTCATCGCCTTTTTGTGGGTCGCCCGGAACGTCGTCAGTTGCAGCACGGACAGCGCATTCGTCTGATCCCCGCTCATCCACTCGAACTGCTCAGGCGTGAACTTGCGGAATTGGCCGGGGCTCATTTCCTCGAACTGTTTTGGTGTCACCGCTTCGATCTGCTTCTGGGTCAGAGCTTCGATGTGGTGGATCGTGAAGGCCCCCCATTGATCGCGGGTCAGCACCGGGATCTGCTTCTCGGTCAGCCACGGCACCTGCTTGGGATCGAGCTTCGCAACGTCCAGGGACCCGATCATGGTTTCAGGGATCGCCTGAACCTGGCGCTCGCCGAGATTCTTCAGCAATCCAGCCTCGCCCAGATCCTCGAACTGCTGTGACGTGAACTTCTCGACCTGGCTGGGCTTGAACCACGGAACCTGGCGCGCTTCCAACGTCGACATGTCGACGAACTTGACCTTGTCTCCTTTAATCGCCTGCACCTGTGGTTTCGTCAGGTGAGGCGTCAAACCGGCCTTGCCGAGATCCTGGAACTGCTGGTTGGTCAGATTCCGGATGTGGCCCTCGGTGAGCCAAGGAACCTGTTTCCCGTCGAGTCCCGCGATGTTGACGTAGCGTATCTTTGCCTTCGGGATACCGCGCAGTTGGCTCTTGGTCAGATAGGGCAGCAAGCCGGCCTGATCCATGTCGCGGAACTGCTGTTCAGTCAGCTCGGCCACCTGCTCGCGCTTGAGCCATGGAATCTGGTTCGGCTGGAAATCGCCCATGACGAGATCCGGCACCTGGTCAAGCGGGGTCGCTCTGACGCCATCTCGGGTGAGTGCATGGTTGGCGGAAGCACCGCGTATCCAAGGCAGGACAACGGCTTCGCCGGTGTTGGAATCGTACACCAGTATGTGCGTCTTGTCCGCCACCTCCGGAGCGTCGGCAGGCGCGCGCGGCCCGTCTGAAGGTGGCACATAAACCTGTTCCGGCCCCCTTGGTTCGGTGCCCAGCATTGCCGCGATGATCACCTTGCCGCTCTCGTCCTCGAGCCGCAGGGTTTTGCCCGGAGCGGCTTCGGTTGTTGCCGATTGCGGCCGCCGCGCTGTCGCGGCGGGTGTGTTGTGTCCGAAGATGTTGCCGATGATTCGCGCGTCATCGAGCGCCCGCTGCAATTCAGCGGAAGGCGGCGCATCGAGGAAGACCCAGCGAGGTTGATAGCCCGAGTTCCCGTTGCGCAGCGCGACGTCCTTGTTGATCTGCTCCTGCAGTTTTGGCGTGAGCGGAACTTCGCGCATCTGGGCGGCGCCGTTGATAGTCGTCCAGCGGTGGTAGGTCTTGACCTCGATCGCCTCGATTTCGTCCTGGCTCTTGAAGACAGGCGAATCCACATATCGCCCACCTTGGCCAACGACAGGATAGGGACCATTCGGATTGGCCTCGATCGGGAAATGCGCCTCTCCAGGCGATCCGTTGAGCTCGCGTGTGTAAACCTCGCCGGCCTTCCACTTTTCAGGTTGCCGCATGTTGCGGACCTGCTGCAGCGAATATGTCGTTGGAGGCGCCGCCTCGATGGCCTTCGGGACCGGCCTTGCGTCCGGTGGCTCACCCTGCGGCTGTCCTTGACCGCCCGGCACATGGTCCTCGGAGGCGCCGCGTATCCACGGCAGGACGTATGCTTCTCCCGTCTCCGGGTCCCGGAACAGAATATGCGACTTGTGCACCAGTTCCGGTTCGTCGCCGCGCGCCTGTGGCCCGTCGGCCGGAGGCACATAGACATTCTCCGCGCTCTTTGGCTCGGTGCCCAGCACTGCGGCGGTGATCACGTTGCCGCTCTCGTCCTCAAGCTGCAGGGTTCTTGGCTGGCCGACTTCGGCTGCTGTGCCGGTCTCGGCGGAAGCTGGTTGCCTGGCCGACGCCGCATTGGCGGCGCCGGCGGCCGCGGGCACTGGCCGTCGAAACGCAAGAGGCCTGGCTGGAGGCGAAGCAGTAACCCCATTCTCACTATACCAGCGTGCAAGCGACTGCTGCTGGTCGGATGGTGCCAGATAGATAAATTCCGGCGGAGGCATCTCGGTTGGTTTTGCCTGTGTCGCTAGGAAGTCACGGACGGCGCTCATCGCGCCAGGTGGAATGAAAGCTTCGTCCTCAAGCGACAGCAACGTGGATTGGCGGAACGCCTCGATGTCGGCCTTCTGATTGGGTGTCGCGGTGGTTTCGATTTCATCCAGCCATTTTGTCAACGACGCCCGGCCGCCTCTCGGAAATGCGAGACCTCCCCCCTTGTCGGCGCGCTGGTCGAGTTCATGCAACCAGCGTGGAACCGCTATTTCCACAGGCAGTTTATCGTCGAAGGCAAATTCACGTCTAACGAAGTCGGCTTTCGCGACGATCGGGGCAACGTCAGGCAAATTCGTTCGGTAAAAGAACCTGATCTCGCCCGTGAACGCCAATGGGAATTGGAGGAACGGGACCGAGGGCACGCGAAACTTGAGGGCCGGGCTCCGCAGCGCAATCGTGACATCAAGTGTCGACGCGACAGCCTCACGCTTGCCAAAAAGGTTGATATAGATCGGACCGCCCGAGCGAACGTAATGATTGTAAGGCGCAGGCAGTTTGCGCAGTAAAATGCGATCCGGACTTGGCAGGAATTTGTGGAATGCCTCGTTGACGATGACCTCGAGCCGGCTTGCGCCGGCATTCCACACACGTCGGCTTCTTCCAGTGAGATCGACAATTGTCTCTCCCAGCGCCAATCCGGGAACAGCAGATTGCCGCATCCCGCTTTTTGAGCCGGGAATGAACAATATCGATTTCTGGGCGTCGATTTCTCCCGACTCGACCAGTCCTCGGATCGTGCTCATGTCAGGATTGTCGGCAAGAGCCTCCGCCGTTTGTTTGTCTTTCACGACGAACTGGGCCCTCAAACGGAGGCGGTCAAGTACTCCCTTGTTTGCGTCGACGAATTCTGAATTGACGACCGTTCCCTCGGGCAATGTCGCGTTCATCGCCACTTCGTAGCGCTTCTCGATGCTTAGCAAACTCGTCAGATAATATTTGTCTTCCAGATAAACCTTCCGATACGGAACGTCGCCGTCGAACTCATAGAATTCTGTCTTGCCGTCCGCTGTTTGACGGAAAAAGTCGCTTTCACCGTCGTTCAAGATGGCCGATTTTGAGCGAAGGGCGAGGCTGAAGGTGAGCTCCACCGCCCAACCCTTGTTCCCTGCCGGACCCTCGACACGGGCAGAACGCGGCATGACCGTGAAGACAGAATCCGAGCCGTCGCCGAACAGCCCTTGATGTGCCGCGTCGAGAAGATCCTCCCCTTTGAATTGAAAGGCGGTCTGGCGCTGAACTTTGAGGCCGAGCTGTGCGAGCGTGATATTGCGATGCTCGTTCGGGCGAATGGAGATTCCCAATTCCTTGCCGAAAATGTAGCGTACCGGTTCGAGCGACCGGTATTTGATACTGTCGGCAAATGACTGCCAAAGGGCACGATAACTGGTGCGTGTTCCGAACCCGACCATGTATGACCGCCAGGTCGGGTTTCCCAGCTGGAATGCCTCCGGCACACCCGGGATCGAATGGACAGTGAGGTTTATCGGATCGGAATTGAACCGGACGCGTCCGAGTGCGGATATCCTGAAATCTCCCCAATTCCGCTGTTTAGCCGGCTTGCCGCCCGCGGGCGGCTCGCCGCCGGGAGCCGCGCTTTCGTCCACCGTGCTGCGCAGCGTTTCTGGAATACCATTTGGACCATAGCGCTCGGCCAGTTCACGGCTGGAATAATAGCCTTTCTCCTGCTCGTAGCGGCTCACAAGCTGTTCGGTGGTCAAGTCGTCGAGATAGGCCGACGGTGTCTTCGGGTCCTTGCCGCTGGTGTAGACATACCCGCTCGTGTCGCGTTCAGGCATGCCGGTGAAACTGCGCGTCTCCGGGTCCCATATGAGGCGCACAAGTCCGTCTGTCACGGTCGGCTGGCTCGACACGATGATCGGATCGCCGTCAGCGGGAATGGGCGGGCTTCGCTCGGCCGAGCCATTCGGATCGCGGCCCGGCGGCATCGTCGGATCGTCGCCGCCGGCCTCACCCGTCTTGATCACTTCTCCAGGGATTACGGGATGGTCGGGATCGTGGAAGACCAGTTTGTCGGTCGGGCGATAGACACCGTCGGGGCCTGGCTCATGCAAGACCATCGGCCGCGACGGCTGGCCGTCGCCTGATGGATCACCCTTGTCGCCCGTGGGTGGCGGCGGGTTCCGACCCTCCGACTCGCCGGCCGGCAACGCGCGCTGACCGGTTGGATTTGGCGGTGGAAAGCCCGACGCGGGAGTCCCGTCGCCGCTTCGAGGGCCGGCCGCTCCAGGCATGTTGTAAAGCAGCGAGCGGCCGCCCAGGCCCGTGCCGACGGCGCCGGTACCGATGCCCAGGATGGCGTTCGCAAGTTCGGCAAATGACATTTCGCCGCCATGCTGGGCCAGATCCTCGGCCGATCTGACAAGCACCGGAACACCAGTGACAACGCCTCCGGCATCAAGGCCCCACGCAACGGTATTCAGCCTGCTGCCGCTTTGCAGATAGCTCGCTGCCTGCTCGGCATAAGAGGATTGCGTTACGTTTACGCGGAGTTTGCCAATGCCCCAACTGGCGTCGCTCATGCGCGCCATACCGAATCCGCCAGCGAAAGCCTCGGACGTGGACAGGCCGGCCCTTGCCAGGCCGAACGTGCGCAGGGCACCGGCTCCTATGGGAAGGAACGCAGTCACGCCGGTCGCGATATTCCAGGCCGACTGACTATCGAAGTCGCCGCCCTGAAGCAGGTGCTCACCTTCCTTGTAAAGCGTCTTGCCGCCAAGAGCTGCGCCGGAGGTGATCGCGATAGGGATGGCCCATTGACCGCCTGGCACGAACGAGACGATGGTGGCGGCGCCGGCAACGATGCCAAGACCGATGTCGGTGGCCTTGTCCCAGAAATCCACCTTGCGTCCGTCGGCGACCTCCACTTCGTCGAGTGAGAATCCATCGGCGCCGAGTTTCATGTCGCCGTCCTTGGCCAGGATCAGCTTGCTCTTGTCACTAAAGATGCGATTCTCATGCTGGAATTCGTCGAAGCTGCCGTAATATTTGCCGGAGCTGTCGACATAGCCGATTTCCTTTCCGTCGCTCTTGATCGCGAACAATGCCGTCGACGATTCCATCCCACCATCAAGCGAGAAGATCGGCACGACCTTGACCTCAGCGTTTTCGCCGGCGCGGTCGGTGATTTCCCCGGTGACCTTCGCCACCCCCTCGCTTGACTGGTCGAGACCAAGTGCCCGGGCAACCGTGCTGCTCAGTTCGCCGGGCTTGTATTGCTTGTAGTCGCCTGTGAACCCGTTGTCATACAACTGCTTGAGCTCGACCTGGTAGCTGGCCAACGCCTGATCCTTATGCTCCTTGAAGTAAGTGTCTTTGAGTCGCGCCTCGTGTTCCTCGTTGCCATCCGTCAGAAGCTTGGGGTTGCTTGCATAGAAGCCGTACCAGTCGCGTGCCGCCACCATCGCTGGGCGGACATCATGTTGCCATGTCTCCAATCGGTTCTTTTCGGTTTCTGCCGAAGCCCTGTCGATTTCCGCAGCCGCTACTTCGGGATGTACCCACAGCCACTGCCCACCCATCTCGATCCTGACCGACTTGCCGCTGGCACCGATTGCGCCCGGCCCGTCCTTTTCGTAGGCGGCGGCAACCTCCGGTGCGACCCACAGATCGTGACCGTTCACCGTGATCTTTACCGGCTTTTCGCCAGGCTTAAGCGTGCCGGCAGGCGCTTCGACGGTTCCCCCGCCATGCTCGGTAATCGCC